>PMDT01000223.1 GCA_003154555.1 Spirochaetaceae bacterium | reverse complement strand
TCTCGCCATCGACGCGAAAGCCAAGAAGCTCCCCGGCTTCTAGGCGTACGATTCTCTCTTCACTCCCGATGTCTTGAAAAGAGCGGATATGCGCCTGCATATCCGCTCTTGCGAAAGGGCTGCTGTCTTGAGATCACGGTGGCATTCCCGATACTACTCGTCCTGGTTTCTCGCACCCGCGTTGCTCGTGTTTGGTGTTTTTTTCATTCTCCCGAATCTCGCCAACCTGTTCCTCGGATTCTCCGACTGGACGATCTTCTACCTGTACGAGTTCACGTTCAACGGCCTCTCGAACTTCAAGACCCTCTTCTCTGAGGGGACTTTCTGGATCGCATTGAAGAACACCCTGTACTTCACCGCGCTCACCGTCGTCGTCAAGCTCGCCGGGGGGTTCCTTCTCGCCGTGCTGGTGAGCCGGAAAACAAGATTCAACAGCGCCCTGCGCGCCGTGCTCTTTCTGCCGGTCATGATAAGCGGCATCGTGGTCGGTATCGTCTTTGTCGCAATCTACAATCCCCAGTCAGGGATTATCAACACATTCCTGCGGTCAATCGGCCTCGGGGTCCTCGCCCGGGAATGGCTTGTCGATATCAGGTGGGCGATGACGAGCATCTGCGCAATGGAGATCTGGCAATGGCTGGGTTTCCACATGGCGGTGTTCGTCGCGGGAATCCAGTCGATCCCCGAGGAATACTATGAGGCCGCGAAGATCGACGGCGCGAACGGCTTCCAGCGGACGCGGGAGGTCACTCTCCCATTGATGATCCCCTCCATCAGCGTGAACTTCGTCTTCAGCCTCATCGCGGGCGTAAAGGTGTTCACCCAGGTGTTCTCCACCACAAATGGAGGTCCCGCTGACGCCACGCAGGTGTTCGGGACATTCCTCTACAAGACCTTTTCCGATGGCCTGCTCGGGTATTCCGCCTCCGTCGGCCTGATCATGACGGTCGTGATCCTCTTTCTCACGCTGCTTTCGCTTCCCGTCCTCAGGAGAGCGGAGGTCCAGTTGTGAGGCATACAACCCGTGGCCTTATTCTGAAGCTCCTTCTCTGCGCGGCAAGCGCGGCCTACCTTATCCCGGTCTGGATGGTGCTGGTCAATTCGCTGAAGGTGCAGCGGGACGCGAATCTCCTGGGTGTGGGCCTTCCGGCCGCCCTCAGGCTTCATTTCGAGAATTATCGCGCCGTCTTCATCGAAGGCGGCATCGCGCGCGCATTCTTCAATGGGCTCGTGGAGGCCACCGCGTCCGTGGCGATCATCATCATGCTTTCGTCCCTCTCCGGCTTTGTCATCTCACGAAAAGGCTCGAAGTTCACGGAGGTCATTTTCTACGTGTTCATCTGCGGCCTTATCATTCCGGCAGCCATGATACCGACCTTCCTCGTGTTGAACGCGACGAAGCTGATCAACACCTACCTCGGCATCATCCTCATCTTCGCGACCTATGGGCTTCCGATGAGCATTTTCCTCTACTCCGGATTCGTGAAAAGCGTGCCACGGGAACTGGACGAATCGGCCATCATCGACGGCTGCGGCGGATTGCGGATGTTTTACCAGATCATTTTTCCCCTGCTGAAACCCGTCACGGTGACCATCTTCATTTTCAGCTTTATCGGCGCCTGGAATGACGTCATGATCCCCCTGTTCTTTGTGGGCGGCGCCAAGTGGGCGCTGCCGCTCACCATCTACAACTTCTACGGCTCGAGGTCTCAGCAGTGGAACCTGATCTTCGCGGATATCGTCATCACCGTGGCGCCCCTGCTCGTGGTCTACATATTCGCGCAAAAATACATTGTCTCGGGCATGACGGCCGGTGCCGTCAAGGGATGAGGAAATAGCGCGGTGCCCGACGCACGGCATCAGCTCATTCTGCGCCATCCCGCTTCATGGTGGGGCAGCCTGTGGAGGGAAGCGCTTCCGTGCGGGAATGGCAGGATCGGCGCGGCCGTCTATGGCGGGGTCTCACGGGAGACCGTGCTCCTGAACCACGCCGGGCTCTGGCATGGGACACGACGGGCGGAGCTGCCCGACGTGAGTGCAAGCCTCGCGGAGACCAGACGCCTGATGGCGTCGGGGAAATACCGGGAGGCGAACAGGGTCCTCGTCGATGCGCTGGACAATACGGGCTACACCGCGAGCGTCGGCTCCGTCCTCCCGCTCGGCGATCTCAAGGTCGAGATGGCGGCCGTTCGGGGATTCACGCACTATTCCCGGCGCCTCGACATGGGGACCGGGGAAGTGGTCGTTCGCTGGCAGGACGGGGATGATGAGTTCGAGCGGAGCCTTTTTGTGTCCCGGTCAGCCGACATGGTCGTCTATGAGCTGCGGGCAACAGGAAGGCCCATTGAAGCGCGCGTGACGATTGGTCTCCACGATTTCGAAGACTCGAACGGCCTGCGGGATGAGGACGTCGTGACAAAGAACCTCGTCACCCGCGGGGAGCTTGAATCCGCGCTCGAGGTGTGGGCCGAAGCCGACACGCTCTTCTACGCGTCGCGAAACGACGACGGCACGGACTTCGGCGCGGTTGCCCGCGTCGTCTGTATCGATGGCAGCACGAGGGCCGTCGGGAACGCGATCCAGATTGTCGGATCGCGCCGGGCGTTGATTCTCGTGAAGCTGTTCGTCAGGGGAGATCGGGAGGAATGCTGGCGGTCCCTGAAGAAAGGCCTGGGAGAGACTGTCATCGACTATGCGACGCTGCTCGATGCGCACGCCGCGCTTCATGGGAAGCTGTTCGCGTCGGCCTCCATCAGGATTTCCGATGACGAAGGGCGGTCGAACGAAGACCTGCTCGAGCAGGCGTATGGTGGAGATGTCCCGAATACACTCGTTGAAAAGATGTGGGCGTACGGCAGGTATCTTCTGATCTCCGCGACAAGGGAGGACGGCCTTCCATGCGCCTTGTACGGCCTGTGGTGCGGGGACTACAACCCGATGTGGTGCCAGAACGTCGCAAATGAAAACATCGAGATGATCTACTGGCAGGCCGCGGTCGGCGGTCTGTCCGGGCTCCTTCAATCCGTCGTCCGTTATTACGGCGATCTCATGAACGATTCCCGGGCGAACGCGAGAAAGCTCTTCGGATGTCGGGGAATCGTCGTGCATGCATACACCTCGCCGGGCATGGGGCTTGCCAGCGTGAATGTGCCGGTCATCATGAACTGGACGGCAGCGGCGGGCTGGATCGCACGGTTCTATTTCGACTACTACCTTTTCACCGGCAACCTTGCGTTCCTGACTGCCACGGCGCTTCCCTTCATGAGCGAGGCGGCATTGTTCTTTGAGGACTTTCTTGTCACCGGCCCGGAAGGGAACTTTGTCTCTTATCCCTCGGTTTCCCCGGAAAACTCGCCGGGCAACTACGTGCCGCGGGAGTATGATGCGCTTTCCCATCCCCTGCCGACTGCAATCAACGCCACCATGGACTTCGCCGTTATCAAGGATCTGCTCGGGAACCTGATTGATGGATGCCGGGTTACCGGAGCACCTGAAGAGGAGACACGGCGCTGGGAGCGGATGCGCAGCAAGATTCCGCCCTACCAGATCAACGACGAGGGGGGAATCAGGGAATGGATGCACCCTGATTTCAAGGACAATGACCACCACCGCCATCTTTCTCACCTGTTTCCGGTTTTCCCCGGACACGAGGTGAGAGCGGCTGACCGGTCCGGGCTTTTCGAAGCATTCAGGAAGGCGGTGACGCTGCGGCTCAGGGTCGGACCTGGCGACCAGAGCAACTGGTCCCTGGCGCATCTTGCCTGCATCCATGCGCGCCTGGAGGACGGCGATCAGGCTCTCGAGTGCCTCGAGCTTTTGTCGCGTTCGTGCGTCATGAACAACTTCTTCACGCTTTCCAACGACTGGAGAGGCATGGGCATCTGCATCCCCTTCAACATGGCTCCCTTCCAGATCGATGCGAACATGGGCTGGTCCAACGCGGTGCAGGAAATGCTTTTCTATTCCTCGGCCGACCTCATCAAGATCCTGCCGGCGTGTCCGCAGAAATGGCGGAAGGGAGCCGTCGAAGGACTTCATTTCTGCACGGGCACGATATCGTTCACCTGGGACAGGGAGAACGGCCTTTTCAGCGCCAGGATCTTTGCGGAGAGGCCGACCGATGTTGTCTGCAGGCTTCCCGCATTTTTCTCATCCTGCCGATGGCAGACTGACGACACCGGCGCCCGGGCTGTCACGGTGGATGCGGATAGTCTCAGAATCATAATGGAGCCTCGGACGGCACTTCGCATTTTTGGAACGCACCAGGCCGACTGACGCAGAAGCTCGTTTCCAGACGCCCCGCGCAGCGCATGATTTCCCGCTTTCGCAGGCACGCAATCGGCGGGCTTGACCCGCGGGAAGAGACCAACCCGGTTGAAGAGATTGATCAGCTCGGGTACTATCCTCTCAATCATGCGCACAACGACACCTGTCTCTCGTCACACTCCGAACCAGACGACCGCAAACCCTGCTCCCCTCGGTCTTCTCGGATTCGGAATGACCACAGTGCTCCTTAACTTCCACAACGCGGGGCTCTTCCCGCTCAGTACCATGATCATGGGGATGGGCGTGTTCGTGGGCGGCCTGGCGCAGGTCATCGCCGGCATCATGGAGTTCAGGAAAAACAATACCTTCGGGATGACGGCGTTCTGCGCCTACGGTTTCTTCTGGCTGAGCCTTGTCGCAGTGTGGACATTCCCGAACCTGGGGATTGGCGACGCCGCTTCGTCATTCTCAATGGGATTCTATCTTCTGATATGGGGCCTGTTCACCACCGGCATGTTCTTCGGGACCCTGAAGATAACGCGCGTGCACCAGGTTGTATTCGCAACCCTTGCCGTCCTGTTCTACCTCCTGGCGATCGCGGATTTCACCGGAAATGCCGCCGTGAGGATGATCGCCGGCGTCGAAGGAATCGTCTGCGGCCTTTCTGCCTTCTACGGGGCAATCGCAATCGTCCTGAACGGGCAATTCGGAAGAACGGTCCTGCCGATGGGATCTCGAGGCTGAGCGACGCAACGGCGTTCTCAACCACCAGTTTGCATTCTCAGTCTCGCCACAGGGCCGAAGAAAAGAAGGCTGTATGCGCTACCGGACTCTTGGACGCAGCGGGGTAAAGGTATCCGTGCTTGGTTTTGGCTGCATGAGGCTGCCCACTGCGGGTTCTCCCGACAAGATCGATGAGGCCGCGGCGACGCGCCTCCTTCACGAGGCGATAGAAAAGGGCGTCAATTACGTGGATACGGCCTGGTTCTACCATGCCACCTCGTTCGGGCAGCAGGGGCAGAGTGAGCCTGTCGTTGGCCGCGCTCTTTCGGGGGGCTTTCGGGATCGCGTTCTGCTCGCCACAAAGCTTCCGCAGCAGATCATCAAGACGTCGGATGAAATGGAAGGCTACCTCACGAGGCAGCTCGAGCGGCTTCAGACCGACCATGTCGACTTCTACCTCGTCCACGGCCTCGATGGGGCGGCGTGGGACCGAATGTGCGGCCTGGGAGTGCGCGAGTTCCTCGACGCGGAGCGCCGGCGCGGCCGCATCCTCCATGCCGGCTTCTCTTTTCATGGACAGAAGGACGAGTTCCCCCGGATCATCGACCAGTATGACGGGTGGGTCATGGCGCAGATGCAGTACAACTACATGGACACCAACTACCAGGCAGGCGTCGACGGGCTTCGCTACGCGGCGGAAAAAGGAATCGGCGTCGTCGTCATGGAGCCGTTGAAGGGTGGGCGCCTTGCGCAGAATCTGCCGCCGGAGATGAAGGCGGTTTTCGACCGGCGGGCCGAAGAATGGAGCCCCGCGGAGTGGGCGCTGCGCTANNGTGTGGAACGAGCCAGGCGTCAGTCTCCTGCTTTCCGGCATGAACGACGCGGCGCAGGTGACGGAGAATCTCCGCGTTGCCGACGCCGCATCGGCGAATGCGCTGACGCCCGGGCAGATGACGGTCTACGGGGCGGCGCAGACCGCCCTCCGTTCGCGGATCAAGGCCGACTGCACAGCCTGCCGCTATTGCCAGCCCTGTCCAGAGGGAGTGCAGATTCCAGAGCTGCTGGCCGCCCTCAACGCCGCCTCCATGTGGAGCACCCGCGATCCCTGGCTCACCGGCTATACGCGAATCACGGGCAAGCCGGACGCCTGCGTCGAGTGCGGCAAGTGCGAAGAGATCTGCCCGCAGGGTCTTCTGATCCGCGATCTGCTGAAGGAGACCGCCCGCACTTTTGCCCGATAGGAAGCGGCGGGGAATCCCTGGTGGTTGCGAGGGAGGGTGCGGAACAAATGAGGTGCCGAAAAATATCTGCGTTCGTCATGAGCCTTCCGGCCATGGTGCTGCTCGCCTCTTGCGTGTCAGAGCCCCCGATTCTGCCGGTGCCCGCCTACTTCAACGAGCTCGCGGGAACGGGATCTCCGCGGGACATCCGTGTCGCGATCGGTCGGGGAGCGGACGTGAATGGGCGGGGCGAAGAAGGAATGATGCCGCTGATGGCCGCAGCGGCAGGAAACAAAAGTCCCGAAGTGATCGCGGTGCTGCTGAAAGCGGGAGCGAACGTGAGCGGCCGGGACATGTACGGCCGCACGCCCCTGATGTACGCGGGCGGAAACAGGAATCCTGAAATAGTCACTGCGCTCCTGAAGGCGGGAGCAGATGCAAACGACCAGGACAGGAACGGATGGACCGCCCTCATGCTTGCCGTCGCTGACGTCGGCCAGAGTCCCGAGGTCATCGCCAGGCTCCTGGATGCCGGTGCGGACGCGAACGCGCGGAACCAGGACGGCGATACGCCGCTGATCGCGGCCGCAAGGAACCCGGACCCGCAGGTAATCGCCCTGCTCGTTCATGCGGGCGCGGACGTGAATGCGCGCAACGCGGTGGGCGTCACCGCGCTGATGGACGCAGCCAGTGTGAATGTGAATCTCGAGGTGATCAAGGCTCTCCTTTCGGCGGGCGCAGATCCGAATGTGCGAAATCTCTATGACGCTACTGCCCTGATTTATGCCGTCACGAACAACCCGAACCCCGAGGTGATCGCGCTGCTCCTGGAAGCAGGCGCGGACGCCAAGGCAAAGGACGCCGATCTGAAGATGGCGCTCGACTATGCGCAGACGGACGAAAAGTTGAAAAGCACCGACGCCTACGGGAGGCTCGAAGCGGCGTCGAAGTAGCCGATGGCTGATCTTCGGGATGACGGCGCGGACGTGGCTTCGGGCGTCCATGATCGCCGATCGGGCGGCCCTGGAAGACGCAGGATGCGCGCCGTCAGGCTCCGCGCCTTTTGAGCCAGTCCAGGAGCTTCTCCGTCGGCCATGTGTTGATCACGTCCTCCGCCGTGAGCCAGGCGCGGCGGCCAACGGCGACGCCGAACGGGAGCATGTCGAGGTCAGCCTCTGAATGTGCGTCGGTGTTGATGCTGATGGGGATTCCCATCTCCATTGCGCGCCGTGCGTAGACATCCTCGAGGTCCAGCCGGAACGGGCTGGCGTTGATCTCCAGGGCCACCCCAGACTCCGCGGCGGCTTTCAGTATTGCATCCATGTCCAGGTCCGCCCCCGGCCGATCAGGGATCAGGCGTCCCGTGGGGTGGCCGATGATGTCGACATGCGGGTTGCGCACCGCCTGGAGCAGCCTTTTGGTGACCTTGTCGCGCTCCTGGCCGAGCGACGTGTGCAGGGAGGCGAGGACGAGATCGAGAGTCGCCAGGAACTCGTCGGGATAGTCCAGGCTCCCGTCCGCCTTGATCTCCACCTCCGTGGCATGAAGGACGAGGATGCTGTCACCCAGCTCACGCTGGATTGCGGCGATCTCCGCTGCCTGCGCGGCGTGGCCCTTGATCGTCAAGCCTCCCACCATGCCCAGGCTGAGGGAATGATCCGTAAAAGCGATGACCTTGATGCCGCGCCGTGCAGCGGCGCGCGCCATGTCGATCATGGACAGCTTCCCGTCGGACCAGGTGGAGTGCGTATGGAGATCGGCCCTGATGTCCTTGACCTCGATCAACGTCGGCAGCGTCCCCGCCCTTGCTGCCTGCACCTCACCGCGGCCTTCGCGAAGCTCAGGCGGTATCCAGGGCAGGCCGAGCGCCGCATAAACCTCCGCCTCGGTGGCACACAGGACTTCTCCGGACCCATCCGTCTTCGCGAGAGAGTGCTCGGAGAGCGACAAGCCCTTGTCCAGCGCGAGCTGGCGAAGCTGCACGTTGTGGTCCTTCGATCCCGTGGCGTACTGCAATGCCGTTCCGAACTTCTCCGGCGGATGCACCCAGACCTGTGCCCGAACCCCATCGGCGAACTCGATGCTGGACTTTGTTTCTCCCTTGCCGCGCACCTCCATGACACCGGGCAGCATCGTGAAGGTCTCCATGACCTGCGCGGAATCCCTCGACGCAACAAGGATGTCGATGTCCCCCACCGTGGAACGCATGCGGCGAAGGGAGCCGGCCGGTTCGGCGGCGACGACGCCGGGCAGCTTCCGGAGCGTGGCGATGATCTGCCGGGCGAGGGGCCACGCCCGCCCGATGGGGATCCTGCCTGAACGCCGGGACAGCGACTCGATCCCTCGAAGGATCTGGGCCTCGGACTTTTCTCCCATGCCGGGCAGCGTCCGGAGCTTTCCGTCCTTTGCGGCGGCGGCCAGCTCCTGCAGCGTCGTGATTCCCAGCTCCTTCCATATCAGGGAGACCTTCTTCGGTCCCAGTCCCGACACCTGGAGCCATTCGGCCAGTCCCGCGGGGACTTCCTTCTCCAGCTTTGCCAGGAATGCGAGCTTGCCGGTCCGAAGGAGCTCGTCGATCTTTTCCGCGATCGACTTCCCCACGCCCGGGATCTCGCGCAGCTTCTCATCCTTCCAGAGCTGGTTCACGTCGCCGGCAAGGGCCAGCAGGCTCTCCGCCGCCTTGCGGTAGGCGAGGGTCGTGTAGATCACCTCACCCTTGATTTCCAGGAGGTTCGCGATCAGGGTGAATGTCTCTGAAAGCTCGCGATTGTTCATGTTGTGGAGGCGATACTACCACGCAACCGTGTTCCCGGGGCAAGGCCTGGCCCTTCAGGACAACCGGGGTGCAATGTCGCCGTCCTCACGGACGGCGGCAACATCCGTGCTCAGCGGCCGGCGTCGAACTCCTGCGCCACGTCCATCGCGATCGACGCCCAGTCCCAGAGCCGCTCCGGCTTGCGCATGACCGTGGAGATATCCTTCATGATGATCTCCACGTGGCAGCCTTCGGCCTGGCGGAGAACCGACTCCATGGCTTCCCGCGCCTTGGCCGGATTCCAGGTCTCCTCCACGAAGATAGCCGGGCTGGGCTTGAAGCTGAGGACGTAGTCTCCTCCCACCTCGCGGATGATCCGCGCAGGATCGTTCCACGGGCTCATGGATATCTTGCGGAGGTTCGGGATCTTCCGCAGCAGGTCGATCTTGCGGTCCAGCGGCTCGCAGCAGCCGTAGTAGACCAGACCCCAGCGGGAAAGCCACCGAAGGTCGTGGCGGAGGGCGAACTCCCAGTGCATCGCGGGAGACACCTCGGAGAAGATCTGCGCGTTGGAGCATCCCCACATGTTGCGCGGCAGGACCCGCGCCGGGTCGAAACCGGCTCCCGGCAGGTCCCAGGTGTACCCATAGCCGCCGGATCCGATGCGCGTGTTGCTGCAGTCCAGGGAGAGAAGATTCTGCTCTACGAACTGGTCGAGCTCCACCATCCAGGCGTCGACCATGCGCTCCACGGCCGCGTTCACGAGCTCCGGGCGCTCCACCAGGTCGATCATCGCCTCCTGGAGCCCCCACCAGCGGATAAGGTAGTCCCACGGGGTGAACCAGATGTGTGACTGGCCGGTCTTGCGCACGGGCATGATGCCCTTGAAGAGGCGCTGCATGGCATCGAAGACGACGTCGGTGGTCTCCTGGTCGTGCGTGATCACGGGCATATGGATCTTTTCGATATCCGCCTCGTCCCTGATCTGCACGTGAAAATGGCGGGAGACGATTTCGCTCTCCGCATCCGTACGGACAACGTCGACGTCCTCCAGGATGCCGAAGTCCGTGCTGTGGATGGCCATGGGGCACTCGATGAAGTCGCTGAGCACCATGTCCGCGGGCATGTGTCGCCACTGGTACAGCGTGCGCCGCAGCCGCGTCTCCAGCTCCCGTGCCCATGGGTCCACGCAGTTCAGCGTGAGCTCTTCCGCCACGTTCATCTCGTGCCAGGGGATTTCGTTGATCCACACGAGCGGCCGCGTCGGCTCCAGGTCGTTCAGCCTCCGCCACAGGCCGGCCTTCTCCCGCTGGACGGGCAGCGCGGCGGCAGCGGCCAGGTCCGCGGCGAGCCTCTTCAGCGTGTCCCGTTCCTTCGGTGCGAGCCTGATCTCCCGTATGCGGAGCGGCGGCGTGTAACTGCCGGGGTCGTGCAGCATCTCAGGCGCTCCTGTACTCGCGGATGGTGTCGAACATGGCGATGACGTTTTCCAGCGGGGTTTCCAGCAGGATCCAGTCGTGGCTGGCGCCGGCGATGTAGCCGCCCCCGGGCGCCAGGATGTCCAGCGTGGCGCGCGTCGCGGTCCGCACGGACGCCGGCGTCCCCTTGATGAGGACATGGTGCGAGTCGATGGCGCCGTTCAGCACCAGCCGCGCGCCGAAGTCGCGTTTCAGGCCTGCCGGGTCCATGCCGTCGCACGAGGGCTGCAGGGCGTGCACCGCGTCCAGGCCGGCGTCGATCATTGCAGGGATGAGCGGCCGGAAGCCGCCGCAGCAGTGCAGCATGACCTTCTTGCCGAACCGGTGACCCAACTCGATGAGCCGCACCAGGGACGGCAGGGCGAAGCGCGTGAAGAGGTCCAGGCCCAGGAGCGGCCCGGTCTGCGAGCCGAAATCGTTGCCGATGAAGAAGATGTCGATGGCGCTGCCCGCGGACTCGAACATGCGCAGGCTCACGGCGTGGTAGAAGTCCGTGATCTTGCGGAAGAGGAGCTCCGCGGCTTCCGGGTGGTCGTACATCAGGAAGTACAGGCGCTCAAGACCCACGAAGTCGATGGCATCATGCCAGAACGGAGACCAGTCGCCGCCGAGCATTGCGTATTGCCCGGCGTATCTTTCCGCCTCCGCCTTCACGTGGCTCACGTCCATCCAGTCCGGGTCCGGCCAGGGGTAGTCCAGGATGTCCTTCTCTGATGCGGCGTGTGCCAGCGGGTGGGAGAGCGGCTGCCCGTAGCCGAAGCCCGTGCGCTCGATGCCGAAAGGGCTCTTCCACGTGGCGCCCGCGGAAAGGCCGAGGTCCGGGCCCGCGTAGCGCGCGCTCACCCTGCGGAAATCGTCGCCGAGCCTGAGGCGCAGGCCCTCGTCGTCCAGGCCCAGGCTCTTTTTTGCCCCGTTCCAGAAGTCCGGCGAGGCGCCGCACCACGCGGGGACCCGGTCCGGCGCGCGGTGCGCGAATGCGGTCATGACCCGTTCGCGGGACGTCATGGCCGGCTGCTCCCGACGCCCGGCCCGTCCACGCGCTCATCGAGCTCGCCCAGCGCCAGCGGGAACCGGCCGTGCTCACGCACGAGCTTGACGATATAGTCGTAGCGCTCCGCGCTCACGTTGGTGGGCACCGAGTGGTCCGACTGGAAGATGAAGCCGCCGCCCTTTGCCGCGTTCAGCTTGCGCAGCGCCTGCCGGCGCAGCTCGGGAAGCGGGGCGTTGGCCCAGGCCAGCGCATCCATGTTGCCGCAGAAGCCCATGCGGTGCCCGTACTTCCTGCGCAGCTCCACGACGTCCAGGCCGGACTTGGCCTCCAGCGGGTTATACGAGTCGAGGCCCATTTTTACAAAGTCCTCGTAGATGAGCATGGCGTTGCCGCACCCGTGATAGATCACCGGGAGGCCGGCGTCGTGGCAGATGCGGATCTGTTCGGCGACGATGGGACGGAAGTGCGCCCGCCAGAAATCGGGTGAGAAGAGCATCCCGTTGACGTACGCCACGTCGCCCCAGATCACCATGCCATCAAGGAGGCCATCCGCCGCCTTGATCTGCGCTTTCAGGAGCTCGATGACGAAAGTGCCGACGCGCTCGATGAAGCGGCCCAGCACCTCCGGGTAGAGGCCGATCCACATCATGACGTTTTCCGTCCCGATGATGCGCCAGAGCTGCTCGTGTCCTTCACAGATGCTGCCATAGACGGGAATATCCGGGTGCAGCCCCTTCACCGTCTCCACCCATGGCGGGCTGTTGCGCGAGAAGCCGTCCCCGACGCCCGCGATCTGGTTGTCCCCGGCGCTGAAAAAACGCCGGTCATCCCACGGATCGTCGAACCGGAAGCTTTCCATCTTCTCCAGCGTGTCCGTCTCGAAGGAGAGGTAGGCGGGCATGGGATCGGCGAACTTCTTGCGGATGATGGCCTCGTAGCCCGTGCGGACAACCACCTCTTCCGCGTCCTCCCGCACGATCTGGAAGGGCNNGATGTGCGGGTCCATGTTCGGGATGGTGACTTCCCAGTCAAGATCGTAGTAGCGGTAGATATCGGTGTCCGCGGCAAGGCCCATCTCGTCCTTCCAGCGCGAAAGAAAGCCTCCCCAGAAAAAATCGCTCACGGGGACCCGGTCCGCCTCGCGGTGGTGGAGGGCGGCGTCCATGCGCGCCTGCTTGCGCAGGCAGTTCTCGGTCCGCTTCATTTCTCTCCCCCTGTCAATCGACGTGGAAGACTTCTTCCATCGCCGCCCACCATTCGCCGGCCTTGCGCGTGTCCAGCGGCTTCTGCATGGGCTTCATGAGTGCCCACCATTCCTGGGTGCGCGGGTCTGCCGCCATCTTCGCCATGTCGGCGTCATAGTCGNNATGTCAGGCCAGACGTTCGCGTGGTTGCGCCTGTACTCAGCCAGACGCTCGGGCCGGATACCGATGAGCTCTCCGTGGCGGATCATGTCGTCCTCCTGCGCCGCCGCGACGCCGTTCGCCGGCGCGCGCAAATGAAAGCCGCCTCCCGTAGGAGGCGGCGGAATGCTTGTTGCCTACCCGCTTACCACTGCGGGGGATAGAACTTGTCCACGTCAGCCTTTGTGATGATGTGCTGGGCGAGGTTCTTGCGGGCTGCGTATCCCTTGCCGTTGAACCAGTCAACCGCGGCCTTCACGGAGAGGGCGCCATCGCCTTCAGCCGTCTGGTAGGTGATGCCGAACAGCTTGCCTGCCTTCACCAGGTCCATTCCCTGCTTGGAGTTTCCCGCGGCAACGACGACGATGTCGGTGCGGCCGGCCTTCTCGAGGGCCTGGAAGATGCCGAGAGACTGGGCCGAGTCGTCGGCGGCGCAGATCCCCTTCAGGTCGGTGCCGTACTTCGTGAGCCAGTCGGAGACGAGCTGCATCGTNNGAGATGGGGCCGAAGGAGCGGGCGAAGTAGGGTGAGCCGCCCGGGGCGTGCTGGACATAGGCGACGCCGATGGTGGACGCACCGGGGTTCTTTCTCATGAGCTCGTCGGACCACGCGCGGGCAAGGAGGCGGAACTGGCCGAAGTCATCCGGTCCTGTCCAGCCGAGGGAGTAGTTGAGCGCCGCGTTGTCGGGCAGGGTGTTGAACATGTGCAGGGGGATGCCTGCCGCATTGATCTTGCGGGCCTGCTGGACGGCGCCTTTTGCGTCGAGCGGGATGAGGAGGATCATGTCAGGCTTCTCATTGATTGCCTGATCGATCATCTGGTCCTGGGTGTCCTTGTTCCAGTTCGGATCCAGGATCTTGAAGCTCATGTTGTAGAGATCTGCCACCTTCTTGCCGCCGAGCTCGCAGGCGGTTGTCCAGGGATGGGTGCCGTGGACGATCATGATGATCTTCTTTCCAATGGCGCCGTCGCCGGGCGACTTCGGGATGTTCGTCGGGGTGACGTTCCAGCCCGCCCACTCCATGTCATACCAGTGGAGGGGATCGGTCTCGGGAAGCTTGGCGGGATCTGCCGGCCGGACCGGCACCTTGCGGTTGTCCGTCGAAGGCGCGAGGAGCTGCTGGCCGTCGGCGGATTTCAGCGTGCTCGCGTCGATGGCGAGCGAGGCCTTGAGATTCGCCTGCTGGGCGGCCGTGAGGCTCTGCCCGAAGGCGGGGGTGAGAAAGAGCGCCCCGAGGGCGAGCGCCACGACAATGAGCGGGAGTCTTTTCATCAGACTGCCTCCTTCTGATATGCCCATCCGGTCATCGCCCCCTGTCACGGTACTCCGTGACGTTGGGGGCGTGCCGGAAGTGGTGCCTGGTTGCGCGCCGCGGGAGTGCTACGGCCTCCCGGCTTTCCGGTCGCGCGTCGCCGCGGTGCGCGCGGCGAGCTCCTTCATCAACTCGGGCCTCTGCCCGAGGGTCTTCTCATGCCGATAGACGGCGTAGGCCTCGTAGAGCACGACGTAGGCGAGGATGATGCCCGCAAAGAAGATCTTCACCTCGTTGCCCAGGCCGAAGAGAATGATGCCGGTGTAGAGCATCTCGAGTGACAGAATTGCCACGACGCTGCGGAGGACGCCGCCCTTGCCGCCCGACATGGCCGTGCCGCCGATGATCGTCGCCGAGATGACATACATGAGCGAGTTCTCGCCGAGATTGAGCGTGGCCGCCGTGGAGACAAGCACCGACACGATGCCGCCGATTGCCGCCGTGACGCCTGAAAGCACGAAAGCCGCGATGAGGAACCGGTCCGTGTTGATGCCCGCGAGCCAGGCCGTGCTCCTGTTCCCGCCGACAAGGAAGAAATTGCGTCCCGATCGGGTGCGGCGCATGAACAGCTCGACCATGGCGACAAGAAGGATCGCGATCAGGACGCGGGGCGTGACGAGGGGAACGAGGCTCTTGCCCAGGAAGTCGGAGATCGCGAAGGCCTGGTCGGTGGAGACGCTGATCGAGTTGCCTCCGGAGAACTGGTAGATGGATCCCTGGAGGAGGGTCATCGTGCCAAGGGTCACGATGAAGGAGTTGATCTTTGCCTTGGCGACAAGCAGGCCGTTGACGAGGCCCACGAACGCCCCGCCGAGCACGGCCACCGCGATGGCCCCCGCGAAACCGAGCACGGGCTGGAGCCCCATCGTGAGAACGCCCGCGAAAGTGATCACGGAGCCGATGGAGAGGTCGAGCTGGCCGCAGATCATCACCACCGTGAAGCCGATCGCCACGGTCGCGTTCATGGCAATGGCGTTGAGAACGGAGGTCATGTTCTGCAGGGCAAAGAACTTCGGCGCAAAGAGGGACATGAAAGTGAAGACGACCACCAGGAGGATGTAGATCCTGTACTTGTCCCCCAATGCAAGAAGGCTGTTCCGTCCCGACCTACGCATCGTCCCTCCCGAGCCGCCGCAGCGACAGCGCGTTGGTGCCGACGACGATGATGAAGATCGCACCGCGAACCATGTCCTGGGAGAAGGTGCCGATGCCGACAAGCGTCATGATGTTGTTGAGAATGCCGATGATGAGCGAGCCGCCGAGCACGCCGAGGATGGTGCCGCGGCCGCCGGCGAGCGTCATGCCGCCGATCACGATGGCGGTCACTGCCTTGAAGTCGTAGCCCGCGCCGTTGTACCAGGCGCCGACGCGCGAGAGCGAGGTCACCGCGAGGCCGGCAATGGTCGCGGTGAGGGCGCACAGGACGAAGGAAAGCATGATCCCGCGCTCGACGGCGATGCCGGAGAGCTTCGCCGCCCGCAGCGAGGATCCGGTAAGCTTGAGCTTCACGCCGAAGGACGTTCGCGTCAGCACGAACTGCCCGATGATCACAAGGACGACAAGCATCACGAGCGGCAGCCCGATGAGGTGGAAGAAACGGAGCCGGTAGATCGCGTCGAAGAGGGCGATCGCCTTCTCCCCCGAGCCGCGCATGTCCGGATAGATCTGCTTGTTGGCCCAGATGAGGCGGATCATGCCCATCGTCACGTAGTTGACTGCGAGGGTCCAGATGATGGGGTTGGCCCTGAACTTGCCGATCACGAAACCGTTCAGCAGGCCGATCAGGACTCCGACGACGAGGGCGACCAGGAGAGCCGGCAGAAAGCCATAGCGGAGCATCTCGATGCAGATGTAGCCGGTGAAGCCCATGGTCGTCGGGACCGACATATCGGCGAAATGGCCCGAGTAGGTCACGAAAGACATGCCCACGGCGACGATTCCCACCAGGGCTACCGCGTCCACGATGTTGAGCATGTTCTGGGGGGAGAGGAAATTGCCGATGGCTCCCGTGGCCTGGAGGAGCGCGCCCAGGGCAAGAAAGAGGACGGCAATGCCGTAGACGCCCGCCGTGCTCATGATGTTCGAGAATGATCCTGTCCTGACGGTGCGCAGGTCACTCACGGGCAGGCCGCGCGACCGGTGTCGCCATTGGCGGCGAGGAGCAGGCTCTCCTCGCTGCATTCGCTGTATTGCATCTCGCGGATGAAATGCCCTTTCCGCATGATCATGACCCGGTCGCAGAGGCCGACCAGCTCCGGGAGGTCCGACGAGATGAGGAGGACGGAGCAACCTTCCCGCGCGAGCTTCTCAATGGAAGCGTGGATGGTGATCTTGGCGCCGATGTCCACGCCGCGCGTGGGCTCGTCCAGGATGAGGACCTTTGGCTCGCTCGCAAGCCACTTGGCAAGAAGCACCTTCTGCTGGTTGCCGCCGGAAAGGTTGCCGACCGTGCGGGAAGGGTCCGGCGGGTAGATCGAGAGCTCGCCGATCAGGCGGTCAACCGCGGGCTTGCCCCGCGCCTTGGAGTAAACCGCAACCCGGGTGAGCCGGTCGATGATCGCCGAGAGGACGTTTTCGTCCATGGCGAGCCTTGTTGCGAGGCCCTCGGTCTTGCGGTCCTCGGTAAGGTAGGAGATGCCCTGTTCGAGGAATTCCGCCATTGTCGATCCGCGCACGGGTTTGCCGTCCAGCTCGATCGAGCCTTCGTCCGCGTGGTCAAGTCCGGCAAGGACCTTGGCAAGCTCGGTGCGCCCGGCCCCGGACAGTCCGCATATGCCGAGGATCTCGCCCCGCCGGGCCTCGAGATCGACCCCGTGGAAGAAGCCGAACCGGGACAACCCGCGGACGCGGAGCCGTACATCCCCGATGGAGCGCGCATCCCGCCGGTAGAACTCCTTGACGGACTTTCCCACCATCATCTGGACGATCTCTTCTCGAGTGACTTCCCCGATGGGCCGGGTGGCGATCTTTTTGGCGTCCCGCATGACCGTGACACGGTCGGCGATCCGGAAAATCTCGGGAAGATGGTGCGAGATGTAGACGATTGCGATTCCGCGGCGCTTCAGGTCGCCGATCATGGCGAAGAGCCGCTCGACTTCCTCCCGGGAGAGGGCGCTTGTCGGCTCGTCCATCACGAGGATCGAGGGATTGTTCCCGAGGACCTTCGCGATCTCCACGAGCTGCGCTTCGTGCTGGCTGATGTCCTCAATAGGGATATTCGGATCGAGGTCGAGGCACACGGANNAGCTCCTGGTAGATCATGCCGACGCCGTGGCGCTTGGCGAGCGTGGGGGAGTGGAGGAGGACGACCTGGCCCTTGATTGCTATGTCGCCCGTGTAGTCGTCGAACGAGCCCGCAAGCATCTTCATCAGCGTCGACTTGCCGGCGCCGTTCTCACCGACCAGGGCATGGACCTCGCCGGCGCTCACCTCGAAGCTCACATCGTCGACGGCGATGGTGCCGGGAAAGCGTTTGCCCACGTGCCTCATCTCGAGCGCGAGCCCGGATGCCGAATCGCTCACTCTCACTCTCCTTGGATTCATTCAACGGGAATTGTGACATGATCCTACGCCCCGTCCGCCGGAACCCGCAACACTAAAAACTGTTACTTTTGCTTCAAAGAATGACCCGATCGCCCTGCGCGGGTGTCGGCGTTTCCTCCTCCGGGCAGGCGCGCGACTTCGATTCCGAGGGATAGTAGCCCCTGTATTTTTTGAACAGGGTGTAGAAGTAGTTGACGTTGGAGTAGCCGATGCGGGCGGCGATTTCGTTCGCCTTCAAGGTCGTGTAGCGCAGCAGCTCGTCGGCCTTGCGAATGCGCAGCTCGTTGAGGAAGGTTGCAAACGGCTTGCCCGCCGCCAGGTGGAACTGCCGCCCGAGGTATGGTGCGGAGATGCCGAACTGGCTGGAGAGGATTTTCAGGGAGAGCGGTTCGGCGTAGTTGCGCTGAACGTAGCGGATGATGCGCACGATGGGCGTCTCCGCCTGGCGGGCGCGCGCGATCGCCCGGAGGGCTTCCTTGGCCATGTTCATCATCCATTCCATGCTGCGCCGCGGCGTCTTCTGGTTGAAGAGGTTCTTGTAGAGACTCTCGTAGTCGCTGAGGAGCGCCTGCTCGTCGATCTCGTTCATCTTCAGCACGTGGATGAGCGCGGAGAGCACCTCGATGGCGAAACCGTTGAAGAACTCCGGCGTCACGAGCTCCGCGGAGAGCAGGCTCTGGTACGAGTCCTCGAAGAATCTCTCCACATCCTGCTCGCTTCCGGCGACGACGGCCCGGGTCAGAAGCTCGATGGACACGGCGGTGAACTCCGGCTTCTTGGAGATGAAGTCGTCCACGTTCTCCCGCGTGACGATGTACTTGGGAAGGTAGTTGATGGGCTGGATGTCCAGGCCGCTGAACCAGTCCACCGCGATTTTCATGGCCAGGGCGCCGTCGGCCTGCGCGGGCTGGAAGGTGATGGCGTGCAGCTTCCCTTCCTTCACCAGCGCCATTCCCTTCTGGGTGGAGCCCGCGCCCACGCGCACGACGTCCTCCCGGCCGGCTGCCGCCAGCGCCGCGTTGATGCCGCCCATCGCGATGTCGTCATCCGGGCCGACGATGCCGCGCAGCTCGTTGCCGTACTGCGCGATCCACCCGCTCACCAGGCGCTCGGCGAGGCCCGGGTCGAATGTGCCTTCCCGCACCGCATCGCCCATCGCCAGGCAATGCATGCGCGGTGCCGTGGCGGCAAGCTCGGTGACCACCGACCACGTCCGCGCCTCGTAGCAGGAGCTGCCCGGGATGTGGCGCACGATCGCGTAGCCGCCCTTCTGGTGCATCCGCTCGGCGAAGCTGCGCGCGAGCATGCGGTACTGGCCCCAGTCGTCGGGGCCGCACCAGGAGAGGATGTAGCGGTAGGCTTCCTCGTTGGGGATGTAGTTGCTCACGATGACGGGGATTCCGCGGGCGTGGAGCTGCTGGACCCAGCGCGTGCACGCCTCCGAGCTGATGGGCACGAGGATCACGAGGTCCGGGTGCTCGTCCATCGCCCGCTTCACCTGCTCGTCCTGGCTCTCCATCGTCATGGACCCGAGCAGGGTGTGCACGGAGACACCGGCGCGCTCGGCGATACGCGCGAGTCCCTCCGCGAAGGCGACGTGGTAGGGATGGAGTCCCGGCTGGAGGAAGGCCACCCTTTTGCCCCGCGCGCCGTCCGCCGGTGATTCCATGACGCCGCACTTCTGGACGCCCCAGCCGGCGTACTCCATGTCGTACCAGTGCCGGGAGTCGGTTCGGGGGTACTGGGAAGGGGTGCGGGGCCGCGTCGGGATTTCCTTTGGACGCGTATTCCACGTGATGAGGAGTCGGTCATTGCTTGAAAGCATGACTAGTGCGCTATGATAGCGGAAGCCGCCAGATCGCGCAATCGCGGGGCGCAGCATACCGCGGCGATCTGTCGCGTCGCGGGGTGCAAAAAAGGGACCGCTGCGCCTGGACGTCCTCAGTTCGTCGGCGGGTAGGTGAGCTTCATCAACTTGCCCTGCCGGTCGATCCACATCACCCCGTCCTCAACGTGAATGCGTGCCAGGCCGTCGGGCCCGAATGGCTCGACGCTCTGATAGATCGGCTTGATGGCCCACGCACCCTTCGTGTCGATGAATCCCCACATGTCGAACGTGCGGGCCGGGGCAAGGCCGTTCGAAAAGTCCCCCACTTCCGCGATCGTGCACGGGATGACCTCGCGGCCGTTTGCATCCACGAATCCCCAACCGTCGACCAGTCTCGGAAGCGCGCCTGACTGGTCCCAGGTGCCACCGCGATTCACCGCCGCAAGCCCCTCACTGAATGAACGCGCCTCCGTGTATGCTGCCTTCACCGCCACTTTTCCCTTCGCGTCCAGGTATCCCCACGTGTGGCTGGCCTCATCCATGAAGGGAACGCGACCTTGAGAGAACTGGACGGCTGCGTGGAAGTTGAGCACGTCTGTCAGGGCGAAACTCGTCGTGAATGCAATCGCGCCGGTCGGGTCGATGAACTCGCGCGTGCCGTTCTGCTCCTCGACGTACGCCAATCCCTCCCGGAAGGCCTGGGCGGTCTTGAAGCGCGGCTCGATGCGCATGCGTCCGGTGCGTTCGACGTATCCGTACATATCGTTGTCGTTTTTGACTGCGCACAGGCCTTCTGAGAACAGCTCCATGTACTGCCACCGCGGCGCAACGATGACGGTCCCGTCCCGGCCGATGAAGCCGTAGAGGCCCGTCGCGATGTCATTGAAAGGGCAGAGACCATAGTCGAACTGCGCTGCTCCCGGGAGCAGGGTGTAGCGCCCGGGCTCGATCACGACCTTTCCCTTGTCGTCGACAAATCCCTTGAGCGGCTGACCATCCGCGCTCGGGCCTTCAGTTGCCGTCACCATGAGAAGCCCCTCAGAGAATGGCGCCGTTGCCACCGACCACTTCGGGCTCCAGTAGTCTTTGCCGGCAGCGTCTTTGAAGCCTGTGATCACGGTCTTGTTCGGACCCAACTCCGGCACGCCAATGAATCCCGGGGATGTCCACGCTTTCTCCAGCAGGCTGGCCTCCAGCGGATCGAGCACGATCCTGCCCGTGGCATCGGCGTATTCCCACGAATCGCCCAGCTTCACAGGGTAGAAGCGCTGACCAGCCTCCGGAGCCTTTCCGCGCGTGAAGGCTCCCCGGTCCCATGTGCCTTCTTCAATCCTGCCGTCAGGCCAGTACTTTGTACCGACGCCCTGGGGCACACCGGCCTTCCACGACCCGATGTACCAGGCCCCGGCATCCAGGATGCCGATTCCCCATCCGTTGAGGCAGTCCCCTGACACGGCGCCTTTTGCCGGCGGGACGCGCCATGCCGCCAGGCGCGTCACCGCGACGCTCATTTCACCGCCCACCAGGAAGCCCAGCTCGGCCGATGGCGTCCAGGCGGCATAGGGCATGCGGTATGCGAGGCGGCCGTTGATGCCGAATGAGAGCGAGTCCCCGCTGCGCCAGACGCTGAGCGTATTGCTCGATTCGTACTTGTTGACATTCGGATTGCTCGTCCAATCCTGCACGGCGGCAGGCTTCCCGCCCTCCACCTTGTAAATGCTGTACTGTCCATTCGGCATCACGGAGAACATCCAGCGATCATTGCCGTTCCTGTTGAATGCGAGACCGTACGGCATATCGTCAGCGCCCGATGTCTTGGAGATGCTTGCTTCCAGGAAGAAGTCGTGCGAGGTGTCGAGCTCCACGCGGCGGGTCACGATGTCGACCGCGTTGCGGTTTGCATGGGTGAGAATGTATCCGATGTCGCCTCTTCTCGCGCCCGTGATCCCGCCCAGGTCCCCGATCGGCCAGGGGGATTTCGACATTCCGAGGGTCTCCACGAACATCGCAAGAGCGCCGGCCGGAAGGGACAAGGTCTCACCCTGGTAGACCGGCGGCGCCGAGACGGAGATGTAGTCGGAGGTGATATCACCGGCGCCCGTGATGATGAGCCCCAGGTACGGTCCCCCGCCCCACGCCGGAAGCGTGCCGACCTGTTTTCCGTTCACGAAAAAAGTGAGAGTGTCGCCGAGCCGGGCCACGGCGAGCACGTCCCCCGAGCCGTCGGTGTTGAGGTACGACATCGCGGTCAGGGGCTTGAGTGTCTGCGATTTCCCGTTTCGCATCGCCATCACTCCCCATCCCCCCGTGCGTGTCACGAGAAAGACGGAATAGTTGGCCGGGTCGGTAAGCTCCCAGACCAATCCGTAGCCGGCCTGCCCGAGATTTGCCGCCGGTGTGATCTGGGCCGCAACCTGGAAGTCCCTGGAGCGATCGACGTTCAGGCCCATCAGCGCCCAGGCGCCATTCTGCTTGCTGGTCAGGCACAGCTTCCCCTCCTGGATGGCGACCTTGCCCGATGCGTCTTCCGCCAGCCTCCAGGCGCTGCGGTTGTCCGTAAAATGATCCTTCCACTGGCAGGCGAGATCGGCAAAAGCCACGGAGCCGCATGACAGGAAGACCAACATCGCGCATATGCATTTTCTCATGGGCGCGATCTTATCACGACCTCGATGCGGACAAAAGAGCGCGGGCGGCATTGGCATTCGAGGGGCTGTTCCAGAATCGAAACTAGCGCGATAATGCAGGCAGGACCTCAGGGCGGCGGGAAATGGAATCGATCAATGCTGCCATGCGCGCGCCTCACCGAATGGCGGCCTTTGTGCCGGCACCAGAGGCACGCGCGGATGTCGGCAGAAAGCTCGCGCAGACGCGGCTCCAGGAAGTGGATGCCGAGGTCCGCGCACATGAGCATAAGCACGTTGCCGCACTCGGCCAGGGNNGTGGACCTTTCACCTGTTCCCGGCGATCCCGAAGCGACCATCAAGAAAGCAAAGAGCGCCATCCAGGCCGCCCTTGCGGTGGGAGAGCCCTCAGCCGCTGACATGAAAGTGGCGGCAGACGCCTACCAGCTCGAGGAGGCGGCGCAGAGGGAGCTGGACCAGCAGGCCGCAAACGGCGAACAGGTCAACACCCTGGTTTGAAAACGGATCGGTCGAAGGCCTGGCGCGCGAAGAGGGCCAGG
>PMDT01000242.1 GCA_003154555.1 Spirochaetaceae bacterium | reverse complement strand
AGAAGAGCCAGCACAAGAACAAGGCAAAGGCGCTGCGCATCCTCCGCGCGCGGCTCTACGAGGCGGAGGAGGAGCGCAAGCACGCGGAACGCGCCCAGGCGCGCAAGAGCCAGATCGGCTCCGGCGACCGGGCGGAGAAGATCCGCACCTACAATTTCCCGCAGAACCGGGCGACGGATCATCGCATCAATCTCACCCTCTACAAGCTGGACGCGGTGATGAAGGGGGAGATTGAAGAGTTCTCCAGCGCCCTTCGGCTCCACGCGCAGGAGACGGCCCTGACCTCGGAGAGCCCCGCGCGGTCGGAGGCCGCGCATCGGCCGGCGAAGCCGGCCGAATCATCGCGCGATCAAGGATCGCACGATGACGATTCATGACGGTCCGCTCCCTGCTGGCCAAGGGCTATGACACGCTGTTTTTCGCCGAAGTGGACTCTCCGCTCCTGGATGCCCTGGTCCTTCTTGCATACGCCCTGAACATCACGAAGGAGAAGCTGCTCGCCGCGCTTCCCGACGAATTGGCGCCGGGCATCGAGGAGCTGTATCGCGGCCTCGTGGACCGCCGCTGCGCGGGCACCCCCGTGTCATATATCCGGCGCGTGAAGGAGTTCTACGGCCTGGAGTTCTACGTGGACGAGCGCGTGCTCGTGCCGCGTCCCGACACCGAGGTGCTGGTGGAGAAGGTGCTCCAGGTCGTCCGCAGCGATCCCCGCCTGCGCCGTGTCCATGACGCCTGCACCGGCTCGGGATGCGTCGGCATCAGCGTGAAGCGCGCCGCGCCCGACCTGGAGGTGAGCGCGTCGGACATCTCCACCGATGCGCTTGCGGTGGCGACGATGAACGCGCGGCGCATCCTCGGCACGGAGCTTGCCACCTACCGCGCCGACCTTCTGGACGGCGTCCCCGGACCCTTCGATGTGATCGTGGGCAACCCCCCGTACCTGAAGGATGCCGAGGTGAAGGACATGCAGGCGCTGGGCTGGCCCGAGCCCGAGCTCGCGCTGCGGGGCGGCACCGACGGCACGCAGCTTGCCGCGCGGCTCATCCGCTCCGCCCCCCGGCTGCTCTCGCCCGGCGGGTGGCTCCTCCTGGAAGCGGCGCCGCTGCAGTTCAATCGACTCTACGCGCTCATGGACCAGGCGGGCTTCCACACCATCGACGTGGAGAAAGACCTGGGTGGCGCCAACCGCGTGATCGCGGGGCGTCTCGCGCAGGCCTCGGTTGCGCCGCCAACGGCACTTCGTGAGACGGGATCAGACCATGGCTGAGCTTGGAGTGCCGGCCGGGCTTACCACGAAGGAGACCGATCCTGCCGACCGGGCGGCCATGGATGCGCGGGTCGCGGCACACGCCAGCGCCGAGGTCGCGGAGCTGCTCACCTACTTCGAGGAAAAGCTCTCTGCCTATACCGACGAGGAAAAGGAGAAGATACACTCCGCGGCGGACTGGGCGCGCCGGCTCCATGCCGAGCAGAAGCGCGCGTCGGGCGATCCCTTCTTCATCCATCCGCTCTCCGTCGCCTCCATTCTCGTTGACATCCACATGGACGCGGAAGGCGTGATCGCCGCGCTGCTTCACGACGTGCTGGAGGACACCGAGACGAGCAAGGCGGCGCTGCGCAAGGAGTTCGGCAAGGAGGTGGAGCAGCTCGTCCAGGGCGTCACGAAGATCTCGGTGCTCCGCGGCCGCTCATCGCGCACGATCCAGCACGCCGAGACGATACGAAAGATGCTTTTCGCCATGGTAAAGGACGTGCGGGTGATTCTCATCAAGCTCGCCGACAAGCTGCACAACATGCGCACGCTGGGCTTCCTGGAGGAGGATGCGCGCAAGCGGATCGCCATGGAGACGCTCGACATCTACGCGCCCCTGGCGGGAAGGCTCGGCATCTCGCGCATCAAGGACGAGCTGGAGGACCTGAGCCTCAAGCACCTGCAGCCTGCCGTCTACGACCAGATACGCCAGTACGTGGCTGACCGCAGGAGCGAGCGGGCAAGCTACCTGGACCGGGTGAAGGAAGCGATCACGGTGGAGGCGCACGAGGCCGGCATCGAGATCGACATCGAGACACGCGCGAAGCATTTCTATTCGATCTACCAGAAGATGCGCCGCCGCGGCAAGCCGCTGGAGGAGATCTACGATCTCCTTGGCCTGCGCGTGCAGTGCGGAACCGCCAGCCAGTGCTATGAGCTCCTGGGGCTCGTGCACAAGCTGTGGATGCCCATGGAGGGGCGTTTCAAGGACTACATCGCGATGCCGAAATCCAACCGCTACCAGAGCCTCCACACGACGGTCATGGGATACGAGGGAAAGATCATCGAGATACAGATCCGCACCCACGCCATGCACCAGACTGCGGAGAACGGCATCGCCGCGCATTGGCTGTACAAGAGCGGCGTGCGCAAGGAAGAGGAGAAGACCAAGGAGCTTTCCCTCATCAACAAGCTGCGCGAATGGCAGGGAGGCGCCCATTCGGGAGATTTCCTCGACGAGATCAAGCGCGAGCTCCTCCGGGATTCCATCTACGTCTTCACTCCCCGGGGCGATGTCGTGGAGCTGCCGTACGGGTCCACCGCGATCGATTTCGCCTATCACATCCACACCGACATCGGCGACAGCTGCACCGGGGCCAAGGCGGACGGTGCCATCATCCCGCTGAAGGAAC
>PMDT01000399.1 GCA_003154555.1 Spirochaetaceae bacterium | reverse complement strand
TTGATGTAATTGACATCGCCCGAAACCGGGAACGTGCCGCCTGCCTTGGAGGCCGAGGAGACCGCATCGGCGCTGTCCTTCATCCCATTGCCCGCCCAGACAATCGTCGACAGGTCCGCCAACGACACGTCCCGCTGTACGAACGCACGTGCGGCTGTCCGCGACTTGATGGCGTCAAGCACGTCCACGCCCAGTTTGGCGGGTGGTTTGGACAGCGTGATGTCCTGGGAGAAGAGCGCCGCGGCGCTCATCGCAAGAACAACGACCAACAGAATCTTTCTCATAGTGTATTCCTTTTCGCCTTCAAGCTTCCAGCCGCGCTGGACCTTCCCCTGAGGTTGGATGCGGGTGGCCAATCCGTGATTGCCCCGACTCCCCTCCCCCACGTAATTGCTGCTTTGCCCATTGCACAAAGCTTCGGGGCTTTGCAGAATCCATGTCAGATTCGACTCCCGTCGCTGACACAAGGGTTGCCGTGTCCCAGATGGCCAGTTCCTGGCCCATTTTCTTGTTGCACTCTTCGCAGAGCGGAATAACATACCACCTGGTATCGGCCGCGTCGACCTTCTGGACGTGCCCGCCGGCAGAAGGCCGCTTCATGCAGCCCTCTGCAAAGCACATGGAGGCAGACTGACCGCTCAGCTTCTCCCAGTGGAGAAGGCAGTCAGCGCCGCTGCAGTCACTCGACGCCAGTCCATTGAGATTTTTAACTCTCATATTCGTTCCTGTTCATGCGCGCGGTGCGCCACCTTCCGGGCGCTACCGGGAATGCACCGTGGCCATCGGTTCATCGACCCAGTAGCCAGGACGACCATAGTGCTCGTGAAGCCGGGTCTCAAAGTCTCGCGTGAGCAGGGCTTCCTCAGAATATTCCGGTGACTTCTTGATGTCCTCCCGGCGAAGGTTGATGAATACTTTCGCTTCGTCCCAGCTCACCCGCTCGATCCATCGCGGTGAAACCAGGACCTTTTTCCCCGGCCACCAGTTCCGCGTGTCGATGACGAGATAGCGAATCGCCCACGTCCGATCGTCGATGACGAAATCCTCGACGTGTCCGAGATCCCCATCCAGGGCCTGGATGTCATACATGCTCACGGCATCGGTGCTTCGAAGACGGGCATCCAGGGGTTTCCCACCTGCATTGTGGTTTTGCTTGACTTCGATGTCATGCTCGATGGAGGGATACGCTCCCCACATATAGGGTCCGCCCCAATACAGCGGCCATCCGTAGTATTTGAAATAGTCCACCTCGAATTGCCGGGAGACCGGCTTGTCAGTCTCAAGGGACGGGCTGCCCTCGATCTGCTTCCGGGTCAGTGTGATGGAGATGTCATGCTTTTCCATATTGATCGCTCCGAGTCCATACGGGGAGATCAACACCTCCCTGCCCTTGAGCCAGTTTCCCGTTTCTGCAACGAGATAACGTATCGTCCAGTGCTTGTCGTCGAAGTAAAACTCTTCGACCTTTCCCACTTCTCCGTCGAGACTGTGCAATTTGTAATTCCTGAGTGCTTTGGCCTTGATGAACATGGTGATGGTCCTTTCTTTGTTGCTGTCATGAACAATGTGCGAAGGACCAGCGGAGCGTTCCGTGCGGAAACACACATAGAGACGCCCGTGCGCACGGGCGGGGCCGAAAGCGCCAATCGGCGTCAGGTCCCGCCGGAGATTCGCGCTTTCACCTCACGCTGGACGGCATGCGTGACTTCTGCAACGCCTCCAGGGTCTGCGTGCGCACGGGCTCGGGAAGGTCCGTCCTGATGTCGGCAAGAACGCCTTCATCCGTAAGCTCAGTGGAAGACACGGAGATCGCTGCTGCTTCCGCTGTCGCATCGAAGATAACGCCGCGGGGCGTCCCTGGCGTCGGGGTCCATGCCGGCCACTCCGGCAACCCTGAGCCCGGCCTGTTCGGGTTTCCCGTCCGGGCGAATGCCGCAAGGTAATCCATCATGGCGGCGGAGAGGGCTTTGCGGCCCGGCGCATTCTGACGCGTAAAAAGGAAAGACTGCATCACCGCGTTGAGCGTGTCCGTGCCGAGAAAGAACGGGATCTCAAGGGAATGGAAGGCGCCCAGACGCCTGCCCCAGTTCCCCGGCATGGGGCTCTTCCCCTGCGCGTCCATCGCACCCCATGAAAAAAGGTACGTATAGACGGGCGGCTGATCTGCATGGGAGGTGAGGCGGCGTGCCACTTCATCCACGCCGGAGACCTTCCACCGCTCGCTGCCGTAGGTCGCTTCCGCCTGGTAGAGGTCGCCTTTCCATGGGGGATTTCCTGCAAAGGCCATGAAGAGCTTCAGCTCCTCCCTGTTGCCTCCGAGGATTACGGGGACTTTTCCCGGGTAGTCGTCACCGGAGAGGGAATCGAAGCCGTCGACCGGTATGACAACCCCGTCGCGCAGGATGGCGGGGTTGTCCGTCATGCCCATGGCGCCTGCCGCGTAGCACTGCACGATCTGCCGGTCGGTCCGTGAGCGCAGGAATGTCCGGATCTGCTGCGGGCTCATGCCGGCCGCGACAGACCCTGCCGCGCCAGGCGTGCGCGCCTTGCCGGCTCTCACCAGGAGCTGATCCAGCGCGGCTCCCGCGCGTGCATCGGCCTCGTCCATGCTGCGCGTCAGGGCAGCGCCGCTTTCCGACATCGCCCGCTGGAAAAGACCCCGTGCGGGGGGCGCGATCAGGAGGGAAAGCACGTTGAAGCCGCCGGCCGATTCTCCCGTGACGGTCACCGAATGAGGATCGCCGCCGAATGACGCGATGTTCTGCTGGATCCACTTCAACGCCTGGACGATATCCAGCGTGCCATAGTTGCCGGAGGCATCCTCCGGAGACTCGCCGTCGCGGAGCGCGGGATGTGTGAACCATCCAAAGGGCCCGAGCCGGTAGTTCATCGATACAAAGACGACCCGCGATCGAGCGGCGATCCTGTTGCCATAGTAGTCGGGCACCATCGTGGCCGAGCCGATGGAGTTGCCGCCGCCGTGTATCCAGACGTAGACCGGCAGACCGGTTTCGCTTCCCTGCGGCCGCCAGACATTAAGATAGAGGCAGTCCTCCGAACCGACGATTGCGCCGCTCATGACAGGACTGAACTGCGTGCACCCGGCACTGAACGAATGAGAGGCGCGGACGTCGTCCCAGGGAAGAGGATCCTGCGGCGCGCGCCAGCGCAGGTCCCCCAGGGGCGGCCGCGCGTAGGGGATGGCCTTCCAGACCAGCGTGCTGTCCGCGTCGGGGAAGCCCTGCACGGGGCCGAACCGGGTCTGGACGACCGACTGACCGCTCCACGCGCCGGCCTCTTTCACGGTGCCGACAGGAGGAGTGGACGCGCAGGAAACGGCAAGCACGGCGGCGGCGCAGAGCAACGTCCGCAAATCTCCTGGAAGCTTCACGGTGAACCCCCGTTCCTTTCAGCGAAGGATCGTCAGCCTCAGCACGGTATCCAGGACGAGACCGAGGAGGTACCACGCCCCGAATCGCCGCGTGAAAACGAATGTGGAGGCGACGTACCACAGCGGCCAGGCCTCGTCGGGATAGCCGGCGGGTTTGCGGTTGGGCCGCGTCTTGCGAAACATCGGCAGAACATTCTTGAAGAAAAAGTACAGCGAGATGAACGGCAGCAGGAGCACCGGCGTGAAGTACCAGCTGGCCACCAGGTAGACGAGGATGAGATACGAGAGGGCGATCATCGCGATCACGACGATGCGCGCGGCAGGACCGCCGATCAGGACGGGAAGCGTCGTGATATGCTTCTGCCTGTCCATGTCCATCTTGTCCAGGTGCTTGCCCACAAGCGTCGCCGAGACGCCCAGCGCGTAGGGAAGCCCCGCAACCACGGCAATCCAGCTCCACGTTCCCGCAAGGACGTAGTAGGCGCCACCGATCATGAGCGGCCCCCAGACGATGAGCAGGGAAAGCTCGCCGAGGGCGACATACTTCAGCGGCCACGTGTAGAACAGGAGGAAGAAGGCGCCCACCCCGATGAGCACCCACGTCATCCAGCCCGTGACAAGCCCGAGGGCGACCCCCGCGGCCAGCGCAAGAACGCCCGTGACGATTGCATAGAGGAGATGCCGGCGCGCCGTGAGAAAACCTGTCTCCAGTACCTGCGGCCCGTACTGGTCGCGGAAATAGTTTCCCTTGTCCACGCCGCGCCGGTAGTCGACAAGGTCATTCAGCAGATTGTTCGTGCCGTGCGCCATCACGAGGCCGAAGGCAATGAGCAGCCACTTCCAGCCCGAGATGGGCCCGTCGCGGAGCGCCAGGAGCCCGCCGATCCCCGCGGAGATCAGCGACATGACCAGGGCCGCCGCGCGCGTCGCCACGAGCCAGCGCGACAGCACGTCCAGGCCGTCCCACTCCTTGCGCGAAAGGCGCGGCATGACCTTCAGGGCTTTCAACCACATCGCCGGCTGGAGCTTCACGATTGAAGTATAAGTCGCCGCACCCGCGTGCGGCTACGGCAGCTTTCCGTTGCCGAGGGCGGGCCCCGGAAGACAGGCAGGCGTCAAATAATTTCCGGCCGGGGCGCACCGCAGGAGGACCGGACGACGAGCTGCACGGGAAGCCGCGTGATGACAGGCTCCACGACGTTGCCCGCAAGCATTTCCAGGAGCCGCGCAACGCCGGTCACGGCCATTTGCCGGCTGGGATGCCGGACGGTCGTGAGCGGAACCCGGATCATGTCGGCAAGCGATATGTCGGCGTTGCCCACGATCGAGATATCGCCGGGAACGGAGAGCCCCGCCGCCAGGGCAGCGCGCATCACGCCGATTGCATTCAGATCATGCCGCGCGATGATCCCCGTGGGCAACACGCCGCGCGCGCGCAGGCTTTCCATCGCTTCTTCGCCGTACCGCTCGCCGAATCCCGTCTCCACGACCGACGATCCGCTCACGGGAATGCCGGCGGCGGCCATTGCATCAAAAAAGCCCCGCGCGCGATTGTGGCCCGAGGATGAGGTCCGGGGGATCGCAAGGTAGACGATGCGCCGATGCCCGAGCCCGATCAGATACCCGGTTGCGAGCCTCCCCGCCTCGTAATCATCGCCGCCCACCTGGGGGACCATCAGGCCCTCCACGCACCTGTCGAGCACCACGAGCTTGATGCCGCTGTCCACAACGTCCCGGTATGCCTCGATGTCGGCGGGATTCGAGCTCGGGATCGCGATGACCCCGTCGACGCGCTTCTGGATCAGGTCGACCAGGCAGAGGCGCTCGCTCTCGGGGTCGCCCGACGAGGTGTAGAGCAGCAGCGAATAGCCGGCGTCGCGGATGGCCTGCTCGATGGGCTGGACGAAGTTCTCGAACACGGTGAGGATGCTGGGGGTCGCCACCACACCGATGAGCCGGGAGGTGCCGAGGCTCAGGCTCCGGGCGATGTGGCTCGGCCGGTAGTTCAGCTCGGCGGCCACCCTGACCACCCTGGCCTTTGTCGCGGGACTCACGAAGCCCTTGCTTCCAAAGGCCTTGCTGACCGTTGACCGCGAGACCCCTGCGGCGCGCGCCACGTCCCCGATCGTCACCGACACGAGGGTCGCCCCGTCATCACTGCACCTGTTTTCCGGCCTTGCGCGAAAGGTCGAGCGCGACGTCGAGGATCATGTCCTCCTGCCCGGCCATGGTCTTGCGGCGGCCCAGCTCCACCAGGATGTCCAGCGCGTCAACGCCGTACTTTTCGCCGAGGCGCTTCGCGTGGAGAAGGAACGTGGAATAGACCCCGGCATAGCCGATGGCGATGGCGTCGCGGTCAGGTATCGGCTGGAAGGGCATCATTGGTGCCAGCACGAACTCCGCGGCGTCCAGGAGCCGGAACACATCGAGCCCTGGGTTGATGCCCAGCTTGTCCAGGACCGCTGCAAGAAGCTCGGTTGCCGCGTTTCCCGCACCCGCCCCAAGACCGCGCAGGGTCCCGTCCACCCAGTCGGCGCCTGCCTCCAGCGCTGCCAGCGTGTTTCCCACGCCCAGACCAAGATTGTTGTGGGCGTGGAATCCGACGGCCGCTTTCGAAAGGGCCTTTTTCAGCGCCGCCACGCGCTCTGCGGCGTCGGCGGGCAGCATCGCCCCCGCGGAGTCCACGACGTAGACGCAGTCACAGCCGTACGACTCCATCAGCCGCGCCTGTTCGGCGAGGATCTCCGGCGGACGCATATGCGCCATCATCAGGAAGCCCGCCGTCTCCAGCCCCATCTCTTTTGCCATGCCGAAATGCTGCTCGGACACGTCGGCCTCGGTGCACTGCGTCGCCACGCGCACCATCTGGATCCCGCGTGCAACGGCTTCCTTCAGCTCCGCCCGTGTCCCGACTCCCGGCAGAAGGAGCGCGGCGATTTTCGCCTTTCGCGCCGCGCCGCGGGCTTCCTCGATCAGGTCGAGCTCCGGGGTGCCGGAGAAGCCGTATTGGAGGGAGGAGCCGGAAAGCCCGTCGCCGTGCGACACCTCGATCACCGGGACGCCGGCCGCATCCAGCGCGGTCACGATCTTTCGGACCTGGTCGCGTGTGAACTGGTGGCGCAGGGCATGGGAACCATCCCGCAGCGTCGTGTCGACCAATCGTGGCGCCTTCATGCGCGTGCCCCCGTGCGCTCGCGGACGTGCCGGGCGAAAAGCTCGCCTGTCCTGTACGCCGCCGCCGTCATGATGTCGAGGTTGCCCGCGAACGGCGGCAGGTAGTCGCCCGCCCCCTCGACCTCCAGAAGGATGACGATCACGGTCTTCATCCCCCATGGGGTCTGCCTCTTGTCCGTGACAGGCGGACTCTTCAGCCGATAACCGGGCACATATGCCTGAACCTCCGCCACCATGCGTGCAACCGAGTCGAACACTGCCTTCTCATCCAGCTCTTTATCCGGTACGACATAGATCGTATTGCGCATCAGGATGGGCGGCGATGCCGGGTTGAGGATGATGATCGCCTTGCCCTTCTGCGCCCCGCCGATCGCTTCCAGGCCGCGGGAGGTGGTGAAAGTGAACTCGTCGATGTTCTGTCGCGTGCCCGGTCCCGCGGAACCGCTTGCGATCGTGCTCACCATCTCCGCGTACATCACCGGGACGACTCGGGAGATCGCGTAGACAAGGGGAATCGTGGCCTGCCCGCCGCAGGTGATGAGATTGACATTCGCTTCCTCCAGGTGAGCCCCGAGATTCACGGGAGGGACGACGGCGGGCCCGACAGCCGCCGGCGTCAGGTCGATGGCGATCTTGCCCGCCGCGCGCAGCTTCGGGGCGTGCAGGGTGTGCGCGCGGGCGCTCGTGGCGTCGAAGACCAGCTCGACGTCCCTTGCCTCCAGGATCGCCTCGATGCCGTCGTGGCTCGTGGGGATCCCTTCGGACCGCGCGCGCGCCAGGCCCTCGGAGCCGGCGTCGATGCCGGCCAGAAGCGCGAGCTGCATGCGTCCCTTGTGCTTCAGCAGCTTGTACATGAGGTCGCTGCCGATGTTGCCGGAGCCCAGAATCGCCACCTTCACGGCGGTCCCCGCCTTCATCCCATTCCCTCCCCTTCCTACGGCTGAAGCAGACTTTCGATATCGAGCCCCACGTCCTCTGCCAGCCCGATCAACCGGTCCACGACGTGCTCCGGCAGAAGCATCCCCTCCGCCAGCGCGCGCTCCCGGTTGTCCCACTCCATCTCGCCGGGGAGATAGATGCGCTCCGATCCCTTCGCCTTCGGTGATTCCCGGATCTCGCGGCAGATGCGATCGACGCGATCCTTGAAGCCCTGGATCGGGATGAATGACCCGATATTGATCGCAATGAAGGCATGACCCTGGTTCAGCGGCCCGGGATGGTCTTCGAGCCAGAGCTTCACGTCGCTCAGGACGTCCGCACCGGTGAGCGCGGCGCTCAGGAACTCGATCATCAAGGCCAGCCCGAATCCCTTGTGCCCCGCCATGGGCAGGAGCGCGCCTTCCTCGGGGTAGTGGCTCGGGTCGGTCGTGGGCACGCCGTCCTTGTCCACGAGCCATCCAAGGGGGATGTCCTTTCCCTGGGCGCGCGCGCTGATGGGCTTGCTTCCCGCAACGACGCTCGTCGCGATGTCGAGGAAGACCGGCTTCTCGCGGCCCGCGGGCACCGCGTAGGAGAAGGGGTTCGTGCCGAGCACCGCAGTCTTGCCGCCGGGGGCGATCATGAGCGGATTCGTATTCGTCATGGCGAGCCCGATCATGTCGTGCGGCAGGGCCATCGTGGCGTAGTAGCCCGCACCCCCGAAGTGATTGCTGTTCCTGACGCCCACGTACCCGATGCCAGCGGTCCGTGCCTTCTCGACGGCCTTCTCCATCGCCATGCACGAGCTCACCATCGCCATGGCCGAGTGCCCGTCCACCATGGCCCACGCCGGGCCCTCCGCGATCACCTCGGGT
>PMDT01000228.1 GCA_003154555.1 Spirochaetaceae bacterium | reverse complement strand
TCCTGCTCGGTTGCTCATTCCCTCGGGTTCCAGAAGCCGCGCTGAAACAATACATGCAGGGTGAGGATTTCTACGTCCGCGGTCAGGTGGAAGCCGCGCTGGCGATCTTCAGCCGCGTCTCGCAGCAACAGCCGAGCTTCTACCAGGCACGGTTCATGCAGGGCAAATCGCTCTACTTCCTCAACAGGCCGAAAGAAGCGGAGACGGTGCTTGCGGAGCTGGTCCGGCGCGAGCCGCGCTACCATGAAGCGCAGATCTGGCTGGCGAGGATCGAGGTCCAGCAGGGGGAGACTGTCGACGCGGAGAAGAGACTCGCGGATCTCCTGAGCTACGATTCACAGGATTCGCGCCTCCTCTATCTCATGGCCATAGTCAAGTCGGATCAGGGCAAGCTTCAGGATGCCATGACATACCTGGAAAGGGCCGGGGCGACAGAAGAAGAGCTGGCCCGGGTCCATATTGAGCTGGGCCGCCTGTACTACCGGTTCGGGCTGAATGACAAAGCGCATGCCGAGCTTTCGAGAGTCCTTCTGCTCCTGCCTTCGACCAGTCCGCTGCAAAGATCCGTCACTGAGCTTCTTACTCAAATCCGCGCGAAGGAGTGACACGTGATAACGAGGGGAGCGTTGGCACGAATGATTCTCATGGGCACGGTTCTGGCGTCGCTCCTGTCCTGCGCGACAGTCAGGGAAAAGACCGAGTCGTACATCCTGGCTGAGGACCGACAGCTTCCGCAGCCCATTGCCGCGTGGCTTCGCACGGTGGAAGTCGTCTCCAACAACCTGCCGCTTTCGGACGACTATGCCCTGATCCGAGACTCGCTTACCGCGATCGCCTCCCGTCATGGGTTCCTGCTGTCCTCGACGCAGGGAAGCCAGCCCTACATCGTCGACCTGGTGGTGCACGAGCGATCCTATTCGGTGGACCTGGAGACATCCAGCTCCGTCATGGCGATCCTGAATGTGTTCTCTTCCGCGGACGGCACGCCGGGCGCGGCGCGCGTCGTGTATTCGGCGGTGACGCCGAACTCGGTCGAATCGTTGTACGAGGTCACGGAGATCGCGGAAAAGATCTTCGTCTCTCTCTCCAAGGCCATCGCGGATGAAGAGTCGAAGGCCAGGTCGAAAGCCGCGGCGGACGCAAAGGCCGCCGCGACCCAGTGAGCATTCGGTCATGAGGGGCTCGTTTGTGGCGGCACTGCTGGCGCTCACCATCACATCGCTTCACGCGCAGGCATCGATGCCCCTGTCGCTCACGTTGTCTCAGGCGGAGAAACTTGCTCTTTCCAATTCCGACACCCTCCGCATCCAGGACTTGAAGATCCAATCCTCGGCGCGACGATTCGCTCTCGGCGTTCGGGACTACCTGCCGCAGCTCGAGCTCGGCTTCACCACGGCGGACACCGTCAATGTCGCTGCACAGGATTCCCCTTCGAACCAGCTGAGCATCACCGTTCGGGAGCCCGTCTACAATGGAGGCCGCACGGCAACGCAGAGGTCACTGGCGCAGCTGCAGCTCACGCTCACGCAGCATGGCGCGGCCATCGCTCGGGAAGACGTGTTGAATGACGTCTGGGACAAGTACCACCAGGTCCTCGTGCTGCAGTCCCAACGGACGGTCAAGCTGGGCGCATTGACGCAATCGCGGCAGCAACTGGCCATTGCCGGAACCGAGCGCGGCCTGGGAATGATCCGGGAGATCGATTTGCTGGACGTGGAATTGTCCGTGAGCAACCAGGAGATCGACCTTCAGTCGACGGACACGGACCTTGAAAGCGCGATGTACGCGTTGAAGAAGAGTGTGGGGTTGTCCCCCGATCAGGACCTCACCCTGGAAGGGAAGATCGACTCCAATTACGAAGGCATCTCCATAGGAAGATCCGCCTCCGATTTCTTCGCCATCGCGCAGCGGAACAACCTGGATGTGCAGTCGGCCGGCTACAAGGTGACCCAGATGGAGGCGCAACTCGCGATGGCACGCAGCCGGTTTCTTCCGCAGATCGGAGCGAGCCTTTCGTTTTCAATCGCCGGCCCGGACTTTCCGCTCCAGACACCGTCCCTGGTGCTCGGGCTGGACATTTCCTTCCCCGAGGCGACGGCGCCGGTCAAGGGAAGCGCTTCCGGCGGTGCAACGGGTCCAACAGGCGCCACGCGCAACACGTCCCTCACCGTGGATCCTCTTCAGTCTGTGACCTCGGGTGTGGATGACCTGGACGCGAAGCTCCAGCTCGAGGAGGCGCGCGCCGCGGTCCGTGCGCTCACAAAGGATTTGAGCTTCCAGATCGGGCAGACGATCTCCACCTATCGGCGGCACATGACCACGATCGGCCTGGAGCGGCAGACGCGCGACCTTGAGCAGAGGAAGCTCAAGATTCTTGCGCAGCAGGTTTCAAGCGGCTCGGCAACCCGCGCGGACCTGCTCAAAGAGGAGACCCAGGCCGCGAACCAGGAGGTGCAGCTCCTGTCGGATATCCTGACTCTCATACGCGACGAACGCGGCCTGGAAAGGCTTCTCGGCGTGGAGCCGGGTCAGCTTGTGCGGCTTGCAGGGAGCACGCCATGAGGGAATATCATGTCGTTCCCCGGGCGATCTTGTGCGCGCTGCTGACGCTCGGCGCGCTCCTTTGCTGCAGCAAGCGGGGCGCACCGCCCGCGGATCCGGCCGCGGGCCCTGTCGTCACCGTGAAGGTGCTGGCGGCAAGAAAGGAGCCCCTCACCCCTGAATTGAGCAGCTTCGGGAGTATATCCTACCGCTCCAAGGCCGACATCGCGACAACCGTGGACGGCACGGTGAAAAAGCTGGCGGTCGACGAGGGGGACCACGTCAAGGTGGGACAGCTTCTCGCCCAGTTGGAGAACGTGCAGCTGGCCATCCGCAAGAGCCAGGCGGAGTCGCAGCTGCTGGCGGCCCAGGCCGCCGTCGAGCTTGCGCGCGCGAGGCTCTGGGAGGGAAAGCAGCAGGTCGAAGCACGGTTGCTTTCGTTGAAAAAGACGCAGCTCGATATCGACCAGAAGAAGCGTGAAAGAGACGACCTGGCCGGCACCCTGTCGAATCGCGAGCAGCTTTTCAAGGTGGACGGCATCAGCGAGGAACAGCTCCAGTCGCTTCGGCTGCAATACCAGTCCGCGGACACCGCATATGCGGGTTTGCTCACCGACTATGCGATCAACAGCATCGGCCTGCGCGACCAGGATATCGCGGCGGCGGGCATGGCGGTGCCGACCCGAGAGGCGGAGCGGACGACGCTCCTCGTCACGATCAACACGCAGACGCTCCAGGCTCAGCTGGATTCGGCGCTGGCCGGCCTGCAGACTTCCAAATCGGATCTCGAGGCGGCCAACGCTCTCATGGATGAAATGAGCATCACCTCGCCCGTTGCCGGCATCATCGGCGTCCGGCAGTGCGGCGTGGGCGAACGCCTTCGCACCGGCGACAAGCTGTTTACGATCATCGATGATGCCCAGGTCTACGCCGTTTTCCTGGTCGCGGAGAACCGGGCCATGGGTCTAAGCGAGGGGATGCCCGTGCAGGTCGAGGTTCCCGCGCTGGGCAATCGCCTCTTTCAGTCCCGCATCTCGATCGTCTCCCCGCTGCTCGATCCGCAATCAGGCAATCTCACCGTCCGCGCCCTGCTTTCCAACAGCGGCGGGGGTCTGAAACCCGGCCTTTTCATCCGGGTCAAGGTGAAGACGGGGGAAACGCGGCAGGCCATCCTTCTTCCCACCTCCGCGATCATCGGGCGAAATGGCAAGGACGGTACCGTCTATATCCTGCGTGATGGACGCAGCTTCCGTCGTCCCGTCGTGTTCAGACTGGATACGGAGGGTCAGTCACCGGGGAAGCTCGAGGTGGAGAACGGAATCGCTGCGGGTGACCAGGTTGTGGATGAGCCATCGCCGGTGCTCCAGGATGGCGGAGAGGTCCATGCGGCTAACTAGGGCATCCCCGGCTATCAGAACGGTCCTTGTAGCGCTGGCGGCCCTTGCGCTTTCGGGTTGCGCCCTGATCGACCTCAGCGGCTTCCCTGTCACGACGTGGCCGACCGCCTCCGACGGGGTCCTTGCTTCGGCGGCGAACGTATGGGTCCAATTTCCCGAGCCCGTGGACCGGGCGGCCGTCGAGCCGTTCCTGACGGTGACAGCGGCGGGGCAGTCCATGGCGGGAGATCTGAGCTGGGACTCGAACCGACTGATTTTCACGCCCGTGACGCCATTCGCATCCGGCGTCCGGCACGTCCTTCGGCTGCAGGGCGCGGTCAAGACTGTTGCCGGACGCACGTTCGACGAGCTCGTCATTGTCCCTTTCTATGTCCGCACCGACGAACCGCCGCCCATCATTTCCACTGTCACTCCGGCGGAAGGCGCGGTTGTCAGCGGGGGCGCCCTGCTGTCTCTCGGCTTCTCCGAGCCCATGGACACCGCTCTTTTCAGGGACTCATTTGCCGTGAGCCCTTCGACGGATTTCCTCGTGAGCTGGAACGCCGGCCATACCGTTGCCATGATATCCCCCACCGTCCGCTGGGCCGTGGAAACGCTCTACTCGTGGAGCGTCGCCAGCGCATGCAAGTCCGAATCTGGCGTCGCGGTCGCGCGCGTATGGTCGGGCACTTTTCTCGTTCAAGCTGACGCGATCTCACCAGTGGTGCTCCCGCCCGGTCGGGCACTGGTCTCCGGCGCCACCGTATCACCGCTGCCCGGCGGTCTCTCCGATCTGCTTCGCGGCGATTCCATGCTTCTTTCTTTCTCCGAAGACGTCGATCTTTCAACTTTGGAGACCGCCTTTTCGCTCTCGCCTGCCGTTGCGGGTACGATACGGCGGGTTTCGCCGGGAACCTTTGTATTCGTGCCCGCGGATGACTGGACGATGGGGCAGGAATATGTCCTCACGATTTCCACCGACCTCAAGGACCTGGCGGGCAATCCCCTGCCGTCGCCATACCGGCAGGTCTTCACCCCTGCCGTTCCCGTGCAGACGGTGACAGAGATCGATCTGGTGGGAAACCTCACCGATACACCGGTCTACGTGACCGGGCAATTGAACAACAACACTCCCTACCTCCTGAATTGGGAGATCGGTGCTCCGCCCGACAGCGCGCTCGTGCTCACGGTGACCCTTCACTTCAGCCAGCCCTATGATGACGCCCACAAGCAGGCCCTGGTGAGCGCGGTGCGGTTTGCGGGATTCTATCCCGACACCGTCATCAGTCCCCAGGTCACGCAGGTGAGCTGGAGCGGCCCACGGACGGTGAGTATTTCCTATATCGGGTTTGCACGCAGCGCAAACACCCCGTCACTCCAGCGCCTGTACTATAAGCTCACCGTGACGTCGGGCCCTGAACAGACCGGCAACCAGGAGGGCGCCTTCTTGAAGGATCCGGTCACCGTCCTGCTGGAATCAGGTTCCAACTCATGAAGGGCATGCCCATGACGAGAAGAAGTCGCGGCTCCCTGTTCCGATTGTTCGCCGTTCTGCTGATTACGGCTGCGTGCGGCGCATGCGTCCTTCTGGACATGAGCCCGCTTACGGTGACCTCCTGGAGCCCCCAGGATGCACAGCTTTCAAGCATGAGCGCGGTGGTGATCCAAGTTCAATTCTCACGCCCGGTCAACACGCTGCTCACCGAACAGGCTTTTTCAATAACCGCGGATGGCCAAACCCTTGCCGGGCGTGTGACCTGGCAGGATGACAGCACGCTCGTTTTCAGTCCGGATGAGCCCCTGAAGGATTTTGTCGTTTACCAGATGCGCGTCTCCGCGCAGGCGGAGGACACTGAGGGCAGGGACCTCCGCCCGGAGTTTGCGCACACCTTTACGACAAAGAGCGACTACACGCGGCCGACGGTGACGTCCATCAGCCCGTCGGATCATGAGGGAGTCACCGACCTGTTGACGCCCGTGTCGATCGCCTTCAGCGAGCCGATGGATGCCGCGTCGCTGTTTGCGGCATTCGCGCTCTCTCCATCAGTGAGCGGGTTCCTTGCTTTGAGCACCGACGGCAAAGCCCTCACGTTCACGCCAACCCAACGTCTGCAATGGCAGACACGCTACACCATCACGGTCGTAAAAAGCGCCGCGGACAGGCAGCGCAATACGATCGGCTCGGACTATACCTCGCACCTTTTCGTCGGGACCGATCTCATTCCGCCTTTCATAAACTCGCTGCACAGCTCCGACTCCACTCTCAGTCTCGTTGCCGACGATCCGACGGACTCGGTCATCACCGCCACGTCCGGATGGGAGTCCACGCAGGGGCTGGTCGTGACCTTCTCCGAGCCGGTCCTGACCGCCAGCGCCTCCGCGGCCATCCAGATTTCGCCCACCGCGGAATACACGATCCTGGAGGCAAACAGCGAATACACCTCCACGCTCACGTACTCCTTCCCGAACCGGCTGTCGTACGGCGTCACTTATACCGTGAGCACGCTCCCCGGAGTGCAGGACGCCCAGGGAAACAGGTCAACGGGCCAGGCGGTCTATCATTTTCTCGTAGATGGAGCCACGACCGCGCCACCCGTCGTGACGAGAATCTTTTTTCCCGTGGGCGCCGCGGACCCGGCGAATAACCTTCTGCTCGTCGATTACGATCAGATCACCTTGCCGCTGGTGACGGCCGGGGAAGTGGATAGCTTTTTCGACCTGTACATCGACCTTGCCCAGGGAGCAACGCTTGACCGATTTGCCGTCGGCCAGGCGTTCAGCGTATCGACAACGAACAACGCGGCGAGCATCTCTTCCTTTGCCGTGGAGGTGAGCCCGACCCAGACGAATCCGGCCCCGAACGCGGCGGCGAACGAGTTGGTCGCGCGCGTCTGGGTGCACATCACCAACAACACCGCTTCGGGGCAGGTCGTGATTCATGTCTCCACGGACCTCAAGGACGCCAGGGGAGCGGCGCTGGCGCATGAGCTGGTTCTGCCGCTGAACGATCCCAACTAGTGATGAGGACAGGAAGCGCCTCGGACAGGGGACTGCTGGAGACGTGGTTCGGGCGGAAGGCCACGATCGTTTCGGTCCTGCTCATCCTCCTGGTGCTGGCGGGCGCGGCATTGGGGTCGCTCCAGTTCGGTCCGGCGCGGGCCGTCGGAGCGGCGGTCTTTTCCGTGTCCATCGAATACTTCGGCGTCGATGCCGAGGAGATGGAGCGCCAGGTCACTATTCCCCTGGAGGATGCGATCGCCGCACTCTCCGGCATGCAGCGTCTCCGTTCCACCTCGGAGTACGGTAAGAGCGTCGTGGAGGTCACCCTGTCGCCCACCACGGCGCCGGACAGGTTTTACCTGGCGCTGCGGGACGCAGTCAACAGCCTGTACGTCACCTTGCCGAAGGCGGTCCAAAGACCTGAGATCCAAAGCGCCTCGAACGACCAGCGTCCATTCTTCATCGCGACGGTTTCCGCGGCAGGTGCCACGCTGGATGAGACCCGGAATCTCGTGGACACGACCGTCAAGCCTGCCCTGGAGCGCATCGATGGAGTAGGGGAGCTCGAGGTCGGAGGAGGAAGCCAGCGCGAGGTGCATGTCGTCGTGGACCAGAAGAAGGCGGCCGCTGCGGGGCTCTCCTTCAACGCAATCGCGGCGGTCCTCCAGGCTCACTACATCTCGCGACCGATTGGCCGGTTGCGCACCGTCGAAGCCGACACGCCCATCATCCTCGACGGCCGCTTCGATTCATTGCGGGAGCTCGCGGATCTCTCCCTCAGCCTGGGTGACGACAGGTTCGTGCGGCTGGGGGAGATCGCGGACGTGCTCTATGGCGGTCGCGAACAGGACACGATCAGCCGCATCGACCAGGAGCAGCGGGTGACGCTCTTCATCAAGAGCGCCGGCGCGGCAAACGTCGTCTCCCTGAGCGGAGCGCTCCGTCGCAAGATCGCGGACCTTTCCTCTTCAAGGATGTCCTTCGACGTGATCTACGATCTCGGGGCGGACATCGCGGCATCTCTCACCGACGTACTGTGGTCCCTTGCTGTCGCGATGGTGATCGTTGCTTTTTTCGTCGGCATCGTCCTGCGGCCCTTGCGCAACGCCCTCCTTCTCACGGCGTTTCTGCCCGTCGTCGTGCTGGCCGCGGTGGCGATACTGTCCGCACTGGGCATCAGCGTCGACAACAATATCCTTGCCGGCATCGGCGTCGGCATAGGAATGATCGTGGATCCGGGCATCATCGTGCTGTCGGCTCTTGTGGCCTCCGCGGGGCACGCCCCAGGAGCGTCGACGGGACGGTCGGTCAAGGAGCTGATTTCCCCGCTGGTGGCTTCCACCGCCACCATCCTGATCGTCCTCATTCCCCTCCTGTATATGGGTCGCTCCATCAGCGGTCTTTCGGAGGTTTCCTACGCACTCGCACTGATGCTGGTCATTTCCCTCTCCCTGGCCATCTTTTTCCTGCCCGCGTTTGCCAAACGATACGCGCGAGCCACCGCTATCGATCCCCATGCGCGCGCATTTCCCCTCAGTCCCGCGAAACGTCGTTTCGTGGCGCGCAAAGCGCGTCGTCTCCTGGACGGGATCGTCCTCTGGGCGGGAGCGCACTCCGCGGCCGTGCTTGCGGGGACGGCGCTCGTGTGCGGGCTGGGGATCTTCGCGGCCTTTCGCATGAATCTCGTCCTCATTCCCGCCGCGGATCCCCATTCGATATTCGCGCATGTCGAGTTCAAGAGCGGCACGAAAATCGACACGATCGACGAGCGCACGATGTCGCTCGCCCGGGCTGTCCGCGGCATGCGGGGAGTCAGGCACGTGGAGAGTGTGGCGCGCAGGGAAAGCAGCCAACTGACCATTACGACCGGGGGGAGCCTGGACGACGCGGCCGCCGTTCGCACGACGCTCGCCCGCCTGGGGGAGCAGATGACGGACGCGTTCGTCTACCTGCCTGAGGGGACGGGCGGCGCCGACCAGGCGCTGGAGGTGAGTCTCATCGGGCCCGACAACGACACGCTCCGCGAAACGACCCGGCATGTCGCGGATCTCCTGCGCAGCGCCCCCTGGGCAAGCCAGGTCGTCTTGAACTTCAAGGAAGGGCCGCCCGCGTACGTTCTCGTGGTGGATCACGACGCCGTCTCGGAATACGGCCTGCGCACCGCGGACATCGCCAACACCCTGCGATGGAGCATGTATGGACCGGTTGCCTTGAAATGGCTGGAGCCGGATTCTCGTGAGATCGACCTGCGCATTCAGGGCCGTCCCGACGAAAGGGGGGACCTCCCCTCGATCCAGCGCACCTCGATCCTCGGCCCGCAGGGCCGCGCGGTGTCCGTGGCCAGGCTCGGCACCTTCCAGGCTGCGCAGCCTCCGTCGCGGATATTTCGCGCGGACCGCCAGCGATCCGTCTCTTTCACCGTGCACAGTGCGCTGCGTGACACGGGGACGGTTTTGCGCAATCTGGAATCATTTCTCGCATCAGTCCCACTTCCCTCGGGGTACGCATTCCGCGTGGACAAGCTGATCTACGACCGTCTCCAGCAGTTCCAGACCCTCGCCATACTTCTGATCGGCGCGCTGATTCTCGTTTTCATCACGCTGGCCACACAGATGGAATCCCTCTCATCTCCGCTTATGGTGATGTCGATCGTTCCTGTCTCCCTCTCCGTCCCCCTCACGTTCCTCTGGCTGAACCACGTCGGGATAAGCGTATCGGTGATCGTCGCGCTCATTATCATATCCGGCATCATCGTCAACAACGCCATCCTCGTGATGGATCGGACGCTCGCCCGCTGCGGCGCGTTGGATTGCTACACCGCGGGGGAGGTGCGCAGGTCGCTGCGTTTCGCCGTCCGCCGCCGCACCCGCGCGCTTCTGCTGACGTCGGCTACCACGATCCTGGGCGTCACGCCGTTTCTCTTCGGTGCCGTGGGGGGCTCGGAGCTGTTCCGGCCCCTGGCCACCGTCGTGCTCTGGGGCACGGCCGCTTCGGTCTGTGCAACATTCCTTGTGCTTCCCGCGGTCGCCTCGGCGGCGCCCGTCTTTGTCCGGCGATTCCCCTCGGTGAGGAGGTGAGTGGTGCGCATGCGAGCTGTCGTCCTGCTGGTTTTCCTTCTCACGACCCTTTTCTTCGATTCCTGTGCAAGCCGTGAACGTTCCGTCGTTCTTTCCCTTGCACTGACGCCGGGCATGGAAAAGACGATGAAAATCAGCACAGAGCAACATCTGAGCGGCGCGAACCCGGGCGGCTCCACGTTCATTTCTTTCACCTACAAGTTTCACGTGATCTCCGTCAGCGCCTCTGGAGTGGCAAAGGTCGAATCTTCGGTGCTGGACGTCACCGCAGCGAAGGGGATTCCCGAAGCCGCAGCCTACATCGAGTCGCTTCGTCGGCAGAAGTTCGTCGTGACGGTCGACGCGCGCGGGCGCGTCCTGGACATGAGCACGGACCAGCCTGGCGGGGTCGCGCTCCCGGGGCTCCCGCGGGCGCCGGGATCTTCGAGCCAAATGGCTCCGGCCCAGGGAGATATCGGGGCATTCTTCGAGGGGCTCAATGGCCAGCGTGTCTCCGTCGGCGAAACTTGGACCTCTCCACTTTCTCCATCCGGTGGATCGGGTCTTCGCGGTACCCTCCGCTGGACGCTGGCGTCAGTGGGCGGCTCAACCGCGCGCCTCGACTATACGGGCACCCTGGAGAAGCAGCGGGTACCGCTTCCCAGCCTTCCCGATTCCGCGCAGGCCTTCCTGTCCGGAGACGCCACCGGATTCGTCGAGTTGGAGAAAGAAACGGGCTGGCCGCGCCACGGCAAGATGGTGATCCATGCCAATGTCTCCCTGCCAGAGAAGAGCGCTGCGGCGGGTTCGACCGCGGTCCTCGTTTCGATGGGCATCGTGACGCAATTCGACGCGGTGCGCTGACGGAGGCGGCCTACCCCGCGACAGGGACCGCTACAGCACCTGAGAGAGGCGATCCTTGAGCACGCCGCTCGCCTGTTTCGCCTGGTCGGAAAGCCAGGCGGCCACCGCNNCCGTGTGCGGATCGGCGCCTCCCCGCAGCCGCACAAAGACCGCTTCCAACTCCTGACGGAGCAGGATATTCAGCGCCTCGGATGCATCGACGCCGTTGAGCCTGCCCAGCTCGACCCGCGTCTCCTGCGCTTCAGCGCACGCGGGCGCGAGCAGGATCGTCTTCTCCAGCACGCTCCTGACATTCGAAAGGCTGTAGTCGCCCGGCCCTTTCTTCATCGCACGCCAGAGGTGATAGTAGTACGCGGGATAGCTTCGATAACGACTCTCCAGCAACGCGTAGTCGGTGAGAAGGCTCGCGGTCACCTTGTCCCTTTCCAACGAACAGGAGAGAAGGATAAAGCGCGCGAACGGGTCATCGACTCCCTTGAGTCCCTGCGCCAATTCACCCGAAGCGTCGGACCAACGCGCGTGCAGGTAGGAGGAAAGCCCGCGGATCAATGCCTGTTCCTTCATGCCTACGATGCCCGCCACGTCGCTCCGGCGGGAAAGAGCAGCGAGGTTCGTGTCGATCTGCTCGACGCTGATTGCCCCTTGGGACTGCTGGTAGAGTGTTTCTTTGAACGCCGCGAGGACGCTTTCCGCCGTCAGTCCGAGCTTTTCCAGGAGGGATGATTCGAGGAGACCTGTTCCTGCCTGATAACCGAGGCTCGCTTCGCTATCCCTCAGGACCTTCAGGCCCTCTGCATACCGCTTCTCGGCGCCCAAGGCCTGGGCGTAGAGCGCATAGTCCGCAGCCGATCGCTGCACATCTTTCGTGTCCCATGCAGATTGAAAGTCGGCAATTGCCGCTTTGGTGTCTCCCGACTGGACGTGGGCCCTTGCGCGGACCAGGAGCGCACCCGAGTTCCCCGTGCGCGCAAGTGGCATGACCACGGAAAGGGAATCTGCGGGCTTGCCCTGCAGGAGAAGAGTCCGCGCATACTCAAGCATCGCCGATCGCGCCTCCTCCGCCGGCACGCCTTTTTTTCCGCCCAACCCATTGGCGCCGCGAAGATAGACGGCCGCGACGTCGAGCTGTCCCATCGCAAGATAGAGCTCGCCGAGACGGAACTTGACCTCGAAGGTGCCAGGGTGACCCTGGTCAAGCTCGATGAGGGCGGCAAGTCGTTCAGAGGGGACCGAGAGCGCGTCGATCTTCTTCAATTGATCCTGCATGACCGCATTTCCCCCACCGCACGCGACAAAACAAGAGAGCGCGACAAGGCACAACATTATCATTCGTTTCACTTTTTTCCTCCTTCATGATTGTAGGTGATTTGACGCGCAAAGCGAAGCGTGCTTAAGTATGGTCATTAAAAAAGGAGGGTCCAGGTCGTGCCCTACCGTCTTGCCGTTCGTCGACCCGTTGGAACACTCATGTTGTATGCCGGCCTCCTGTTCTTCGGCATCTTTGCGTCGGCAAATCTCCCGCTGGATTTCCTGCCTGCCATCACGATGCCGACCCTGGTGGTCTCCGCTTCATACCCCGGCGCCTCGTCGGAGGAGGTGCGGCAGCTCGTCACGATCCCACTCGAGGACGCTTTCGCGTCGATAAAGGGAATTCGCTCGCTGCGCTCGATCTCGCGCCGTGGTGTGGCCACCCTCACTCTGGACTTTCAATGGGGTGCCAACATGACGATTGCCGGCGTGGAAGCGCGCGAGATCATCGACACCACTTATCCGCTTCTCCCCCAGGAAGCGGAACGGCCGCAGGTGTTGCCGGTCGATCCGAACGCGCGACCGGTGCTGATCCTGGGAGTCAGGTCCCGGGAAGGCGGCCTGGGCACGGCGCGCATGCTCGCCGATCGGGAGATCAAGACCGCCCTCCAGCAGGTGGACGGCGTCGGGTCGGTGACACTTGTCGGAGGCAGCGAGGACGAAGTGCAGGTGCAGGTCGACCAGTCCCGGCTGCACGCCGCGGGACTGACCATCGACGATGTTGCTTCTTTCCTTGCCGGGGCGAATGTAGACCTGCCTGCAGGTGCGTTTATCGAAGGCAACAGCGAGTACCTTGTACGCACGAACGGCAGGGTAAACACGCCGGAAGAGCTGGCTGACCTGCGCATCCCCATGCAGGACGGCGGGGGGATCCGGATCCGGGACGTTGCCGACGTGGCGTGGCGCCCGAAGGATCAAGTGTCCCTCTTCGTGGCGAACGCGGTGGAGCTCGTGGGCCTCGAGATACGCGGGCGGAGCGGGGAGAGCCCCGTGCGGCTTTCCCAGCGTCTGCGCGCGGAGATCGATCGAATCTCTCGTGCCTACTCTGGTAGCCTCGATATCGAGATACTCGACGACGCCGCAAGGACCATTACGGGGTCGATCGGCGGTCTGGTCACCTCGGGCTGCATCGGCGCCGGCGCTGCCTTCCTGGTCATGTTTCTCTTTCTGCGGCGTCTCCGCCCTTCGGCAATTCTGATCACGTCGGTTCCCTGCTCGGTGCTCTTCTGCCTGCTCCTCCTGTGGGTCACGGGGCGCACGATCAACGTGATGTCGCTGGGCGGGATCGCGCTCTCCGTTGGAATGCTGGTGGACGATGGCGTTGTTGTCCTTGAAAACCTCCAGCGGCGCATCAGCGGGAACCCGGGCGGATCGCTCCGGGAGGCGATTGTCCGCGCGACTTCCGAGGTGGCGGGTTCCATCCTGGGCTCCACTCTCACGACAATCGTCGTGTTCGTGCCGGTCATCTTTCTCCCCGGTCTGATCGGCGCTGTCTATACCGATCTTGCGCTTGCCGTCATCTTTTCCCTGTTTGCATCCCTCATTGTCTCGGTGACCCTCATCCCCGTCCTCTTTCTCATCACTTATCCGCGTCGGCCGGACTGGACGGGAGAGCATGCGCTGCGCGCCGGTCCGATGGAGCGGGGGTACAGGAAGATGCTCGCCGCGGCCCTGCGACGGCCCCTGATTGTCGGCGTCGGGCTTGTCGGCGTTGTCCTCGTGACAATCCCGCTGGTGCCCGCGACTCGCGCCGAGCTTATTGCCCCCTATGACAGCGGGACGATCGCCGTGCGGATCGTGGCGGCGCCTTCGACCAGCATGGAGCAGCTGAAGCGGATCGCGCTTTCCGCTTCCGCCCGGATCCAGTCGGTGCCCCACGTCGCCTCCGTCTGGTGCCGCGCGGGCGGCGAGAACGAGGACACATTCTACCTGGCGGATCCCGAGACCAGCCGGGAAACCATCACGATGTCCGTTCAGACCAACTATGGACGCAGACCCGACTCCCTTCCCATCGTGGCCGCGCTCCGCGAGAGCGTGACCGTGGAACAGGCCGATGTGTCGGTGGGCCTGCCTCGCTCCAGTCTTGCCCAGCTCCTCGGTCTGCGCGGCACCGGATACGAGCTTTCCAGCCTCGGCCAGACCCCCAGGGATGCGCGCGCGCATGCCGAGCAGATCGTCCAGGAGCTGCGGGACGCGGATCCGTCGGCAACGATTCGCGTGGCGGAGGCCGCGCCTGTCGAAGAGCTGCACTACACGCCCAATCGGGAGTCCCTTGCCCGCACCGGGGCGGACGTGGCAACCGTGGCGCAGACCACCTGGGAGGGCCTGGAAGGCGCGGTGTCGACGAAGCTCACGTCAGGCGGACGCGAATACGACGTGCGCATCCTCCTTGCAAAGAGCGATCGATCCGATCGGCAGTCGCTGGCGGCCATGCGCGTGCGCACGCCGTCCGGCGGCCTCGTGGAAACCGGGGAAATCGTTCACATCGCCGAGGGAAGCTCTCCTTCCGCGCTGGTGCGGGAGAACCGCCAGGATGTCTCGGTGGTGAGCATCGAGGGAAAGGGGCCGTCGCCGAAACTGGACGCCGCGATCAGGCGTGCGGCCGCTGTGCCCGACGTCGTAGATACCGCGCAGAGCATCTTCTCCCAACACGCCGCGGAGATCGGCCTGGTCCTTGGTATTGCATTTCTTCTTTTGTATCTGCTCCTGGGCGCGCAATTCGAGTCATTCGTGCAGCCCCTTATCATCCTGGTGGCAGTGCCGCTGGCAACGACGGGGGTTCTTGCGGCACTCCTGGCGACCGGCCAATCCTTGAACCTCAGCTCGGGGCTCGGAGTCCTTGTGCTCTTCGGGACAGTGGTGAAAACCTCNNGGAACGTCGGAGCGCCTGCGGCCGATCCTCATCAGCACCCTGGCAACGATTGCCGGCCTCCTGCCGATCGCCGTGAACCTCAACGGGCTTTCCACCGAGGACGGAATTGCGATTGCAATCATCGGCGGGCTGATCGTGTCCACGGCGCTTACGCTGTTCGTCGTGCCGCTGATCACGTGGCGGTACTACAAGGCGCGGGGGAGATAGGCGGGAGCGTGACAGGCCGGAAGAGGCCGCCGCAGGGGTTTCTCACCCTGGCAGCAGCTTACCGAAAAACTTCACCTTCTCCTTGATGCCTTTGAACTTCTGCTGCCAGGTCATCTCGGAGAACGCGTCGGTGAAGGCAGGGCCATTCTCGGAAAGCGCCCTTACGAATCCTTCGTCGGCGATGACGAGGTTCTCATAGCCCATCTCCTTGATCCTGGCGATACGGTCCACGTCCTCCCCGATCAGGTCATACGCCTCGTTGTAGTAGGGATAGAAGACCTTCGCATTCGTCACCTCGCCAAGGGTAATCTTGACCTTGATGCGATGGGGATTGTCCACGGAGTTGTCCACGCCTTTCAGCGCGGGGTTGAAGCGGTTCACCTCGGATGCGTACCAGTTCTGCCGTGAGGCCACGAAGCCGAAGATATCCAGCGCAATCTGGCTGCGCGATTTCTTTCCGTCAAACGGGCGGAACATCATCACTTCGTCACCGATGAACTTGATGAACTCAAAGTCCACGGTCTTCAGCGCATACTTTGTATACATCAGGAAGTGAACGATGCGCTCCTGCCACCGGTCGGGAAAGTCCTGCTTGTACTGGGTGGAGCTCACCAGGTCGATGAAGAGGAGGAAGCCGCTCATCGTGTTGTTCAGCAGGTAGATCTGCTTCGTGCGGCTCTCATTCATTCGTCGAAGGTGGACGTCGGAGCCGTTCGCGGAAAGCCGGGGATGCGCGGCGATGATCCGCTCCAGGTGCGCCGCCGACTTGTCGTAGTCGAAGCCGTTTGCGAGCATCAGGAGGAAATTGAAATACATGTACGGGCTTTCGGGGGCGTAGCGGGGGTCGGCGCGCTCGAACATCTGCGCGAGCTCCTCGATCGCCTCGTCGTACCGGCCCATCCGTGTATAGGTGAATCCGAGATTGAAGCGCGCAGAGGGCAGTGCATCGTCCAGGGCGATGGCCCGGCGCGCGTACTCTATGGCCTTTTCCAGATCGCCCGTGTCGTAGAAGAACCACGCGTACTCCGCGATCACGTTCTTGTCATCGGGGTACTGGGAAAGAAGCGCCTGGTAACGCTTCCCGGTTTCCACCGGCTGAACGAGCCGGGTCCCGGCGAGCCTCAAGAGTTCCTGTTCAAGACCGGGCCGTTCCGCCATGAGCGTTCCTCCACGTCCTGCGTCGAGAGGCGCTCTGCGTTCGGCCCCCTGACTGTGATGAAGTTATCTCCGCCGGCGCGCTGTCGGCAAACGCCGCCATAAACCATCGCTTCACTTCTTCGGCAGACCTTTTTCGCGCCGCAGCCACACATGCAGAAGAACGGTCGCCCACATGCGATAGGGCACCCAGCGGGAAGCTATCTCCTCCAATTGATCGCGCCCCGGCAGGTCCTTCAGCTCATATGCCTGCTGCACCGCGTAGGGAGTGAGGCTGTCATTCGTGACCTCATCGACGATGCCGGCCCCGCGAAAGAGGATTCCTTCAGCGAAAAATGGCCCGATCCCTCGGAGCGTCTGAAGCTCCGCGAGCGCATCTTCGATGCTTTGTGCCCGCAGTGTGTTCCTGTCCAGCATACCGTCCAACGCTGCCTGCGCAACTCCGTGAAGCCTGTCGATCTTCTCCTGGCTCACGCCGGCATACGTGTGCAGCTTCAACAATTCCTGCGGCAGAGGAAAGGCAAAGTGATCCTCCCCGTGCACCGCGATCTTCCCGCCAAGGTCTTTTGCCATGCGCTTCATGATTGCCTGTCGCTGCTTGATGGAGATGCGCTGGCCGATGATGAAGCCGGCGGCTGCTTCATACGGTGAGTGGAAGAGGACCGGCCGGAGATAGTGATACTTATCCTGCATCCGGCCGATGACAGGATCACTCCCCGCAAGCCTGGGCCATTGCTCCCCGGACACGTCCAGGGAAAGGCAGGCAAGTGCCTGGTCTTTCGCTTTTGCGGATCGATCGCCCGCGCCGTGCACCATTCCCTGAATGACGCCCTCCGTGTCCTGGGAAAGGATCACGGCACAGGAATCCGTCCAGCCTTCCACGGGGAACGCCATTGCAATTGCATCCGGCCGGCCTTCCGGCGACAGCCAGCCTCCGAAGTATTGACTCTGGTTTTCCAGATCGAAAGGGCCCTTTGGCCGAAATGAGAAATCCAGCGTTTCCCCACCGCTCATCCGACCCCGGGCCTCATCACGGAACGGGCGGTCATGTCCGATCGTCAACGATCACGGCGCCGTGCTTTTTCAGGAGCGTGCGAAGCATCGAGCGATGACAGTGACTTTCGTCTGTGCAATAGCAGCCCACTGAAAAGTCGGTGCGCACGGACAAAAGCGCGAGCAGCTGGAGTATCCTGACGGCGGGGGGTCTCTCCATTTCCCGCGCATAGCGAATCATGAACCGGTCCCAGTTCCGTTTCGCTTCGGGGCGTGACGTGTAGGACCGCAGCAGGGTCGCGCTGGGGGCCAGCTCCGGCAGCCACACATCGTAGTAGTCGAGCTTTCTGTAATCCTGTTTCGGCACGCCTCTCGGTGGTCGCCGAACAGTGCCGATGCGAACACCCTCGTTTTTGTGCCGGGCGCTTCCGAGCTGAACGATCGAAATCGACATGCTGTCCTGAGACCCTTACGTGATGAGCAGGTACTGGAGGAGCCCGATGATCGCCCCTCCGGCCACGCCGACCGCGATGATCGGCACGTACACCCTGGTGATGATCGCAGTAGGAAGGCTCAGCCCCAGGCCGAGCAGGGCGCCGATAATGATGGGATTCATATTCCAGCCGACGACCGGGATCAGAAGGCCAAGCATGAACCTTTCAAGGAACGCGCCTGACAAAGCCTCGTACTTCTTTCGCCTGTCCTCATACTTGAGAGGGAGCATGATCAGGACGTCCACGACACCGAAGGCGAGACCGCAAATGAGGCCGAATACCGCTCTGCTCATTTTTCACCCCCGCGTTGTTGCGCTGCGTGACTCCCGTGTCACTTCTTTCTGCTGTAGCCCTTTGTCCTGTTTTTGTCGATCCTGAATTGCACCATTCGCTTTATCAAGTCCATGGGAAGTGCTTCATCCATTGGAAACTGGACGGATCCTTTCCCGTTTTTGTATCGGGAGAGCTCTTCCTGGAAGGCACTGACGCCGACCGGCGTCGGATAGAAGCCGATATGGTTCTGGAAGGCCGCGAAATGGACCAGGTTGCCGTTGAGGTAGAAGGTCGGCATCTGGTAGCTGATCTTTTCCGTTGCCTCGGGGGCCAGCTTCCTGACCAGTTGCCTGATGGACTGGAGCTTTTTCTGGACGTCTTTCGGAAACGCCTTGATGTAATCGTCGATCGTCTGCGTTCCCTTTCCTTTATCCATGGACCTCCCCCTGCAAATCGTAATAAAACAACTGCCCGGCGTCTACAAGAGATTGCGCCTGAGACTACCTGCGTTCTTTGAGAAAGGCCTCCAGTCCCCGTCGCGCCTCTTTCCTGACCTTTACGCGGACAACCGGGGTCCAGCCCAGGAGAACGCCGGCCGGGCCCAGCGCCATGCGCGTCCATTTCCAGAGGTTGAAACGGTCCACGTGCCGCACGATCTTGTCGTCCTGGAAAGTGAACGACGCATCGATCGCGTTGTGCACGGACCGGCCCGTCTGGGAGAAGATGTAATGCGCTTCCCAATGCGCGCTGCCATTCGCCCCCTCGGCTTTGACGCCGGAGAAGCTTATCTTCAGCTCCTTCGCCCGCGCGCAGAGCATCCGCCACATGCCCATCGCTTCCTTGCCTGAAAGCACTCCGAAGACTGGATCGGAGAAGACAATGTCGGGGTGATAGCATGCGCACATGCCCTCCGCATCCAATGAGCGGAAGCTTTCATAAAAGCGATTGATGGTCTGCTCGTGGGGGTTCATCGATGGCTCCGGCCTGTAATGTACTCACGCGGGGGCTAAAAGTAGAAGAAAAGCGCCTCCAGCGCGCTTCGCAGATCCACGTCGAAATCCTTCACCCGCAGCTCAGTGTATGATGATGCCCGCATGAAAGGATTGTGCCCGATGGCTTCCTCTGGGATCCAGCCGAGCACGCTGTACATGTGCCAGGTGCCCTGGCGCACGATCATCTCGTGAAGGAAAGCCAGCTTCTCTCCCATGTTGCAGAGATAGAGACCGCACGCGTAGGGTCGATGGTCATATTTCGTGCACAGCTTGTTCTTCAGAAAGAGGCACGTGCCGTCATCGCCCCTGGCCAGGGTGACCGGCTCCGAGTTGTTGTACTCATAGAGAAGAGTTGCGTTCAAACGGGAGAAGTCGTGCGCACGCGCGAGCTCCCTGATTGCCTTCTCCCGGCTTTGCAGGTCCGGCGCTTCCGGCATCGTGAGAACAGACAGCTTGAGATCGTCGATGGAGAGTGATGTTCCTTCCATGAGCCTCGGTATGTCGAATCCGAGGACGGGAATGTCGTCCCCGCAGCACTCTCCACAACCGCGACAGTGCGTCGTTTTGAGATTGCAGGTGCGCCTGAAATCCTCCAGGCCGGCTGCAAGCTCCACGAGCGTAGCGTTGTCAGAGTAGCTCTCCAGCTCGATGGTATCGTTCGAAACAGAGAAGCGAATCATGCCGAGTCATTATGACAGTTCCAGGCCGGCGTAGTCAAAGCGTCGAACCGTTCTCGAGCCTCCGCGTTTGTCGAATGCGTTCCCGGCGGTGACAACCGGGACGTTCCGGGGTACTATGCGCACGGAGGCGCCACGCATGACAAAAACGAGGCTGATGATTGTCGCGATGCTCATCTGTGCCGTCGGATGGCTTTCCGCCGCCGACCAGAAGCAGATGTACGTCACAGTGAAGACGACGCAGATCCGTGCCACCCCGGGATACCTGGGCAAGCCGCTGGGAAACCTGAATTACGGCGACAAGGTCACGGTCCTCGACCAGCCTGCCGACGCGCCAAAGGACTGGCTGAAGGTGACGGGGCCGGATGGGAAGCTCCAGGGCTGGATCAACGCATCCTCCGTTTCGTCGAAACAGGTTGCGCTGAAAGCGGGCGCCACGGCATCCCAATCTGCATCAAGCGGGGACGTCGCGCTTGCCGGCAAGGGATTCAACTCCGATGTCGAGCAGCAATACAAGGACGAGCAGCACCTTGACTACACGTGGGTGGACAAGATGGAGGCATTCGATGTGCCGCCGGACCAGGTGTCGCGGTTCCTCACCCAGGGCGGGCTGTCCGAGCAGGGAGGTGCGCAATGAAAACGATGTATCGCATCGGCGCTCTCCTCGGCGTCTTCCTTCTCCTTGCGGGGTGCAGCTCCCTCCTCAGCGGCTTTTCCATCGGCAATATCGCCGACACCGCGATTGGCGCCGCGGCAGGCAACCCGTCGGATACCGCAAAGATGAACCAGCTCGCGCAGGCGGGCACGGCCGTTCAAAGCGCGGCAGCCGAAATCACGCCCGAACAGGAGTACTACATAGGACGGGCGGTCGCCGCCACTGTGCTCACGACATACAAGGCATGGGACGGCCCGGCGGCCAATGCGTACCTCAATCGCCTGGCGCGCGGCCTCGCGCTTGCCTCCGTGCTTCCCGAGACGTACGCCGGGTACCACGTCCTTATCATGGACACCGACGACATCAACGCGTTCGGCGCTCCCAGCGGTTTCATCCTCGTGAGCCGCGGGCTGCTTCGTTGCGCGAGCTCTGAAGACGAGGTGGCCGCCATTCTTGCCCACGAGATCGGGCACGTATCGCTGAAGCACGGTCTCCACGCCATCAGCACGGCTCGCTGGACGGATGCCGCGCTGCAGATCGGCAAGTTCGCCGCGCAGAACTCCGACTCGCAAGTTCTTCGCGATCTCACCAACTCCTTTGGCGGCGTCATCTCCGATATCGTAAAGACCATGGTGACCACAGGCTATTCGCGGGACCTCGAAAAGCAGGCGGACCTGGAGGGCGTGCGGATCCTGCACGACGTCGGTTACGATCCGATGGCGATGGTGCGGATGCTTACCGCCATGAAGGCGCGGCTGAAGCCGGACGGCAAGGACTTCGCGAAGACCCATCCGGATCCCGACACACGCATCGCCTACGTCACGGTGGCCATCAACGCCCAGACGCCGGTGGCGGTGCCGACTGCCGCCCAGGCCCGTGCCCGGCAGGTGAGGTACCAGGCCGCTCTCTCGAAGATCTGAACCAATGAGCGACAACCCCGATTCCGCGCGCATGCTGCGGAAGATCCTCCTCGGGGCCGGCATCGGGGCGGCGGCAGCGGTCATTGCCGCGGCCCTCTGGCTGCCCGGTGTCCTGGAGCTTTTCGAGGCAAAGACGTGGGACCTGCGCGCGCGGCTCCTGGCCCGGCCCGGGGCGGCCACGTCGCAGGTCATGTCGGTCATGATCGACCAGAGCAGCCTCAACTGGGCGAAGGACAACCAGCAGTGGCCGTGGCCGTGGCCGCGGACGGCATACGCCGCCATCGCCTCGTTCTGCGCGCGCGGGGGAGCGAAAGCGGTTGTCTTCGACCTGATCTTCACGGAACCGTCGGCGTTCGGCGTCTCAGACGATGAAACCTTTGCCGGCGGCTTGAAGGACAACGGCAGGGCAGTGGGTGCCGTGAATCTCGCGCGCCTGCAGGGAGAGGGCTCTGCCACTTCCTGGCCGGCGGACGTGCCGGCACCTGCCCTGACCATCGCCGGTCTCGATGACTGGGTGAAGCAGGCGCGGCCGAAAAACCTCACGTTCCCGCGTGCGCAGTTTCCGATCCCCGAGCTGTCTCTCAACGCCCGCATGCTCGCCAATACCAATCTCCCTCCTGATGCCACGGACGGCGTCTATCGTCGCGAGCCGCTTTTCAACACATTCGACAATCGCATCGTGCCGTCAGAGGCTCTTGCCGCCTGGGCAGTCGGGACCGGGGGGGCCATCAGCATACGCCCGGGCGCGCTCACGGTCGGGGGGACCACTGTACCCATCGACCGGGAGGGAAACGCGATCATCCGTTACCGTGGCCCGACCCAGACGCACAAGTCGGTGAACGCGGCGTGGGTCATTTCAGAGGA
>PMDT01000254.1:7387-11541 GCA_003154555.1 Spirochaetaceae bacterium | reverse complement strand
CCGCCGCTCTGGGCGACGATGCACTTCCCCTTCATGATGTATCCCCCCTGATGATGCTCCGCTCCGTGAGCGGGTAACTCCCTGCGCCTCAGGCCCCGGCGACGATCACCTCGATGCCGAGCTCCGCGAGTGACTCCATGCCACCGGCCATCGCGTCCGTGACGATGATGTCCACCTCGCGTGGTCGCGCGAAAACGGCAAAGGCATCCTTGCCGAACTTGCTCGCGTCCGCCAGCACGATGCGCCGCCGCGAGATGCCGAGCACCCGGGCCTTGAGGTCCGCCTCGATGACATTCTGCGACGAGAAGACCCCTGTCGCTGACAGGCCCGTCGTGCCGATGAAGCAGGTCTCGATGTGCAGGCCCTTGAGTATCTCCATGGCGATGGGACCGATGAAGGATCCCGCCTCCTTGCGATAGCTTCCCCCGATGGAGATGAGCGAGATGCCCGGCGCGTCGGCGACGGCGTTCATGACGTCGAGCGAATTGGTGACGATCCTGAGATTCATGCTGCAAAGCAGCCGGGCGAGCAGCGTGCAGGTGCTGCCAGAGTCGAGGTAGATCGTGTCGTCCTCGTTGACGAGCGCGCGCGCCCTTTCGGCGACGCGCTGCTTCTCCGCAAGCCGCTCCTCCTTGCGGACCTGGATGCCATGCACCTGCGCGAGGTCTTCGGCGAGCCGCGCGCCTCCGCGGGTACGCACGATGCTCCCCATCTCCTCCAGGAGGGTGAGGTCTTTGCGGATGGTCACCTCGGAGACCTTGAGGCGCTGCGTGAGCTCCCGTACCGACACGGAACGCACGTGAGAAATGATCCTGAGTATGTCGTCGTGCCGCGGGATATGAGACATTGACTGCCTCTTCTGACTCCGATAGTATTTCGTAGTCTTGCATAATTCGAAATAAAAGGAAAGAGCAATGGACGACCCAGCGGGCGCCTTGAAAGAGTTGAAACCGCAGAAGGAATTCTTCATTGGCATCGACTCTGACGGATGCGCCTTCGATACAATGGAAATCAAGCAGAAAGAATGCTTCTGTCCGAACTTCATAAAGCACTTCGGGCTCCAGGCCGTGTCGAAATATGCGCGGGAGACCTGGGAGTTCGTGAACCTCTATTCAAAGGACCGTGGCTGCAACAGGTTCATCGCCGTCATCCGGGCGCTGGACCTGCTCCGCGAGCGGCCCGAGACAAAAGCCCGCGGCGTGAAGGTGCCGGCCATGGACGGCCTCCGCGCGTGGTTGAAACGTGAGACGAAGCTCGGCAATCCGGCCCTCAAGGCGGAGCTGGAACGCGCCCACGATCCCGACCTCGAGCGCGCATACGCATTTTCGCTCGACGTGAACGAATCCATTGAGTGGCTGGTCTACGGCGTGCCGCCTTTCCCGCTGGTCCGCGAGTCTCTTGCGCGGATGAACGAATGCGCCGACGTCATTGTCGTTTCCCAGACCCCGGGAGAGGCGCTCGTGCGCGAATGGAAAGAGAACGGCATCGACGGCTTCGTGCGCGTCATTGCCGGCCAGGAGATGGGCACGAAGGCGCAGCACATCACATTCGCGGCAGGCGGCAAGTATCCGCCGGCCCGCATCCTCATGATCGGGGACGCCCCGGGTGACCTGCAGGCGGCAAAAGCCAACAAGGCATGCTACTTCCCCATCGTCCCGGGACACGAAGAGAGCTCGTGGGAGCTCTTTCATTCCGAAGCGCTTGACCGTTTCCTTGCCGAGCGCTACGCCGGGGACTACGAGCGCAAGCTCATGGAGGAGTTCGACACGTCGCTGCCCGAATCGCCCTCCTGGAGGAGATAGCATGCTGTACCTGGCGCGCGGCTCGGAGCGCGGATCGCTTTCAGATGCGGAGCTCCGCGCCAGTCTCTCCGAGGCACTGGGCAAGCTGGGCGCGCGAAAGCGCGTGCTTGCGGTGCCGCCCGATTTCACACGCTTCCATTCGCGCGCCGGCCGGGTGACGGAGCTCATCTGGGAGCACTACGGGAGTGCATTGACGGACGTGCTTCCCGCGCTGGGCACTCACTTCGCGGTTGCCGACAAAGAGCGGGAGATCATGTTCGGCAAGGTCCCGCAGGAGCTTTTTCGCGTCCATCGCTGGAAGGAAAACCTCGAGACGCTGGGCCGGCTGCCGGCCGACTTCATCCGTGAAGTCTCCGAGGGAAAGCTCAGCTACGACTGGCCGGCGCAGGTCGACAATCTGCTGGCCACCGGCGGCCACGACCTGATCCTCTCCATCGGCCAGGTCGTGCCCCACGAGGTCGTGGGCATGGCGGGCTACAACAAGAACATCTTCATCGGCACGGGCGGCAGCGAGGCGATCAATAAGAGCCACTACCTCGGGGCCGTCTACGGCATGGAGCGGATGATGGGGCGCGCCGACACGCCGGTGCGCAAGGTGCTCAACGCCGCGGCGGAGAGATTCGCCCGTCACCTTCCCATCGTCTACGTACAGACCGTCGTGGGCCGTGAGCCGGACGGCAGCCTTGCACTGAAGGGGCTCTTCGTCGGTGACGATCACGAGGTATTCCATCGCGCGGCCGAGCTTTCCCTGAAGGTCAACTTCACGATGCTGGAGGAGCCCCTTTCCAGGGTTGTCGTGTACCTCGACCCGGGGGAGTTCAAGAGCACGTGGCTGGGCAACAAGTCGATCTACCGCACGCGCATGGCGATTGCTGACAGGGGAGAGCTGGTCGTGCTTGCCCCCGGCGTGAAGCAGTTCGGCGAGGACCCGACGATTGATGCCCTCATCCGCAAGTACGGCTACTTCACGACGCCGCGCATCCTCCAGCTCGTGGAGGAGAACAAGGATCTGCAGGAAAGCCTGAGCGTTGCCGCGCATCTCATCCACGGATCCTCGGAGGAGCGCTTCACCATCACCTATTGCCCGGCCGGCCTCACAAAGGCGCAGGTCGAGCACGCGGGCTTCCGCTACGCGGACATCGCGGAAATGAGCAGGCGCTACGACCCGAATAAGCTGAAGGACGGTTGGAACACGGTGGAGGGTGAGAAGATCTTCTACATCTCCAACCCGGCAACGGGCTTGTGGTCCTCCCGCGATCGTTTCATGGCATCATAGGCGCCGCCTCGGCAGCGCGCGCTCGACAAGGAGACATCATCATATGGAAGTAAAGGCAGATTTCGGAATGGTCGGCCTGGCCGTCATGGGACAGAACCTGGTCCTCAATATCAACGACAAGGGCTATTCGGTCATGGTCTTCAACCGGACCGCGGCGACGACTGACGAGTTCCTCCGGGAGGCGGCAAAGGGCCGCGCGACCATTCACGGCGCGCACTCCATCGAAGAGCTCGCGGCCGGATTGAAACGGCCGCGGCGCATCATGCTGCTCGTGAAGGCAGGCGACGCGGTGGACCAGATGATCCAGCAGCTCCTGCCGCATCTGGAGAAAGGGGATTGCATCATCGACGGCGGCAACTCGCACTTCCCCGACACGATCCGGCGGACGAAGCAGCTCGCGGAAAAGGGGATCCTTTTCATCGGCACCGGCGTGTCCGGCGNNGGTGAAGGAGATCTTCCAGGCCATTGCCGCGAAGACGGATGGGCTTCCCTGCTGCGACTGGGTCGGGGATGACGGGGCGGGCCATTTCGTGAAGATGGTCCACAACGGAATCGAGTACGGCGACATGCAGCTCATCTGCGAAGCCTACCAGTTCATGAAGGACGGGCTGGGCATGAGCGCCGCGGAGATGCACGAAGTGTTTGCGGAGTGGAACAAGGGCGAGCTTGACAGCTACCTCATCGAGATCACGCGTGACATCCTCGCGTTCAAGGACACCGACGGCAGTCCGCTCGTGGAGAAGATACTCGACACCGCCGGGCAGAAGGGAACCGGCAAATGGACCAGCATCAGCGCGCTGGACCTCGGCATGCCGGTCACGCTGATCGGGGAAGCGGTGTTCGCGCGGTGTCTCTCCGCCATGAAAGATGAGCGCGTGCATGCTTCCGCCAGCCTCAAGGGCCCGGAGAAAAAGGCGGGCGGCGACAGGAAGGCCGTCATCGAGGACCTTCGCAAGGCACTCCTGGCCTCCAAGATCGTCTCCTATGCGCAAGGCTACATGCTGATGCGCGAGGCTGCCGCGGAGTACAAGTGGAAGCTGAACTACGGTGGGATCGCGCTCATGTGGCGCGGCGGC
>PMDT01000254.1:0-7370 GCA_003154555.1 Spirochaetaceae bacterium | reverse complement strand
TCGGCGCGCACACCTACGAGCGCCTGGACAAGCCCCGGGGCCAGTTCTTCCATACGAACTGGACCGGCGAAGGCATGGACGTCGCCTCGGGTCAGTATAACGCGTAGGGGGCGCCCGAGCCCCGCCTCCGATCCCGCTGCCCTGTTAAGGGGAGGTCTTGAACAGGGGAAGCATGCTGCTCACGGTAGGGAACACTGAGGCAAGGAGCACGGGATCCTTGATTCCCAGGAACGCTTCCGCGACGGTGCGGTAGAGAGTCCGAAAATCAAGCGTGTACTTCATGTCGCCCTGGTCCAGGTCCGCCGCGGCGAGTGAGGGTTGGGTCCCATACAACCCGCCTTTCACGGTTCCACCGAGAATGAAAAGCGGAGCCGCCGTTCCGTGGTCGGTCCCGTTGCTGGCGTTCTCCTCTACGCGTCGACCGAACTCGGAATACGTCATGATCAGCACGTTGTTCCACAGGCCGGCCTGGATGAGATTCAGGCGGAAGGCTGCGACAGCTCCCGCAAGCTCGCCCAGGAGCTTTTCCTGCGCCGGCTTTTCATCACTGTGAAGGTCGAACCCGCGCAGGGTGAGCTTGATCACGGGCACGCGCAGCCCCGCCGCAAGGAGCTGGAAGCTCGTCTTCATCTGGTTGCCCAAGGCCGTATTCGGAAACGGCACGGTGGGTTCTTTGATCGACGGCTTGATTCCCGCAAGGACAGCGGCGGCGGCGATGATGTCCTCCTGCGCGGAATCGATGTACTGAAGACTCGCATTTTGTCCCGCCGATTCGCTTTGTATCTGCGCGGCGTCTCGTATGAACGCGTCGACGTTGTCCATGGAAATGTTGTGCATCCCCGGACCTCGCAGGGGGCCCGGCTGCGTCTCACCCAGGATCAGGGAATCGGCGAAGATCGCGGGGGGCCGCGTGGCCGGTGTCAGCAGACGCGCCAGCCAGCCCGTGCTCAGTACCTCGTTCGCCGAGGAGCCGGTCTCCCAGATGTCGGTGGACCGAAAATGGGATCGATTGGGATCGGGATACCCGACACCAAGCGCGATGGCAAAGTCCCCTGCCTTCCATGCGTCAACAAGCGGCGCCAGGGCAGGATGGAGCGCGAGTGTCCCGTCCAGCTTGATGAGGCCCGCCGTGGACGGGGCGATGGTCGGGCGAAGCGCGGCATAGGCCGGATCGCCAAAGGGGACCACCGTCGCCAGACCGTCGTTGCCACCCGCGAGCTGGATGAGCACAAGAGTATTCACCGGAGGCAGGGTGGCCGCGGGCTCGGCTTCCAGAAGGGCACAGGCAAGCAGGGCGGCCAGAATGGCCGCGGAGCGCAGATGCAATCGTGTTCTCATGCCCATGCCTTACTCGAGGTTCGCCGAGGCCAGTTGTGACTGTATGCGCAGGGTGTTCGCGAGGTCAGCGATGTCCCGACGCCGCTCCAGCAGCGTCGCCGTGTCGATCCAATCCCGTCCCCACGGCCAGCCCTTTACGCTGAGCGGGTTGAACAAGTCCTGTCCCAGGCGCGCGAGCTGGTAGGTAAGCCGCTTCGGATCATAGCCGGTAATGCCCCACGTCCTGATGAAGCCGATCAGCAACTCGGCGGGGGATTTGATGAGCGCGTCGCGATTTGCCGGCGCCCAGAATGCGTCACTTGTGAAGATGAGTCGCAGGAGCGCCGTGATGTCGTCGCCCGAAGAACGGAAGGAGGCAGCCCAGCTCTGCACGAGGGCGGGGTCCGGCTGGAGAGAGATGAATGTGCGCCAGAGCTTCTCCGTCACAAGGACCGCGGGCCTGTCCTGCGCAAGGATGATATCGATGATGGCGTCCGCGTCGAAGTTCCCCGTCTTTCCGAGGAAGGTCTTTTGCCCGTCGTCATGGCGACGCGGATCGAAGGTGGTCGTACCGGCATACCTGTCGACGGTCAGTCCAGTGAAGCCGCGCGCGGCTTCTTTCACGTCCTGCTCCGTGTAGGAGCCTTCACCCATCGTGAACAGCTCCAGAAGCTCGCGGGCGTAATTCTCATTCGGCTTTCCTTTCATGTTCGTGTTGCCATCCAGGTACAGGACCATGGCCGGATCCCGGGAGATGGCGTGCACCAGGTCGCCGAAACGCCCGGTCCCCAGCTTTCGCAGCAGCAGGTCCTGCCGCAAAAGCAGATCAGGGGCATTGGTTTTTTCCAGGCTCGACGTGAAATGGTTGTGCCAGAACAGGACCATCTTCTCCGTGAGAGGACTCGGCGAGGTGATGAGGCCGGTGATGAACCACGAGCGCAGCTCCTGCACGTGGTCCTGGATCATCTGATCGTACGCCTTCTTCGCAGTCGCATCAGCCGGATGCGTCTTGTCACCGGGAGGCTTCACGAAGGGCGGGATGCTCCACTGCGGAAGAGGAACGGGAGGATCGTTTCGCAGACCGCTGAGGAGGAAATCCACCGCACCGGCACGGGTGAAGGGAACGAGAGCCGCGATCTCCCGGGGAGGCGCGCCGAATCCTGTTCGCTCCAGGAGGTGGACGGCATCGTCGTAGCTGAGAGGTGAAGCGGCGGGCGCACTGAAAAGGAAAAAGATGAATACCGGAATGGAAAACAGCCTGAAAAGCATGAGCTCTCCTTCACGAATACAAACGTACTCAATGACGGCACGGCGGGCATCCTGATATGGAGTCGTTTCTCTGTGTACGCTGTGGCACAGACTTCATGCCGGCTTTTGTCTACTCATTCAGTATATGAGGCAGACGAAGAGTTTACGCAATTTCCTTCTGTTTTCCTGCTCGTTGCTTCTTTTCGCCTGCGCCGGTACGCCCGCCCAGCACCCTCAGCTCTTCGACAACGTCTTTCGCACACCCGAACCCACCGCGGTCCCGGGCAGTCTTCTGGATGCGGAAGCTCTCGACGTCATACCCGCAAAAAACACGCAACAGGTNNACAATGCAGGCTATGCTGCCTGGCGCCAGTCGCGACTTGGCACCTTGCGCGACATACAGCCGATTCGCATCGGCTTTACCGCCCGGCTCCCGGAGGGAGGAAGCGAGCGCCAGTCGGGAACGATCTTCCTCCCCGCCGCGCGCGCGGGAGAGGGGCGGCAGCTCACCTGGCTTATCTTTGCGAAGGGCACGGAGCTGCGACGCGAATACACTCCATCACGGGGCAAAGGCCTCGAGATGCCATTTATCACCGGGGCCGCTGCGCTGGGGTACGCGGTATGGGTTCCCGACTATTCCGGAATGGGCGACAGCACCGGCAGCCAGGAGTACTGTGTCGCCGAATCACTCGCTGATTCGGCCCTGGATGGCCTTGCCGCTGCCCGGCAATGGATGAAGCAGGCGACGGTAGACGGAAAGGTCGCCTATGAAGAAAGCGGCCGGCTCGCCATCATCGGCTACTCCGAAGGCGGCCTCACGGTCATGGGCGCGCTGAAGGCGATAGCGGATCAGCGGATTCCCGTCCCCGGCCTTCGCCTTGCCGCGGTCTATGCCATGGGCGCGCCGCTCAACCTCGCAATCAGCATTTCCGAGCTCGGCATAACTCCCTTCGTGCTGACCCACCCTGAGTTCCAGGTCTTTCTCGCGCTCGGCTGGAAGCGGGTCTACCCTGACAACGTGAAGCTTGACGCCGTTTTTTTGACCAGGACCATCGCAAAAATCGTCCCGTTGTTCGACGGGACGAGAAGCGATACGGATGTCAACCGGGAAATCGCGAGGATCGTGGGAAAGAAAGCGGGGACGGTCACCGATTCGGATATCTTCGCTCCCGATTACCTTTCGGCCCTTCGACGAGACCCGGCGTCCACCCCCTATTATCGCGTTCAAGAGTTGACGCGCCTGGATCGCTGGACTCCGCCACCGGGCATCCCGATCATTCTTGCGGCGACTCCGACCGACGACATCGTCCCCTTTTCAAACAGCAGCAACGAATACGCCTGGATCAAGGAGAACGCTCCCCAGGCCGATGTGACTCTTGTTCGTTTGGCGAGCGCCGACCATATCAGCGCAGGGGTGGAGGCTTACCTTTTTTCGATGGTCGATCTGGAGAAGCGGGAGGCCCTGTCGCGGAAAGGGCTCGAAGCGGCCTTCCCCCTCGTTGCGAGCGGTCGGTAACGGCTTCTCCTTCCCTTCGGCATCTCCCGGGCGGTTTCTTATTGCTGTATTTTTCCGAATCGTGAGCCGTCCCATCGGAACTTCACCAGGCCTGTCTCCGAATCGATATCGAAGGTCTTGAAGGCCAGGATATTCTTCTCTCCCTCCCCGTCCGAGGGGAAGATGAGGTCGGTCCTTCCGCCCTCTCCGCCCCCTTTCCAGCCCGCGGTATACGATGCCACGAGCGAAAGCCCCTTGCCGTCGAAGGAGAAGAGCGTCGTCTGGTCGAAGGTCGAGACATCGAGCTCCGCGTTGATGGAAATGGAGAGCAGCACAACGGGCGGCGTGAAGCCTTTGCCGGTCAGGAGGGCAACCACGGGGTCGCGGAAGCCTTCATTGAATCGGCTCTCCGAACCCTCCTCCGGCGTGCCTATCCCATAGGCGTTGACAAGGTTCTCTGCGGCTCCCGATGCCGATACCCGCGGATAGGCGTATGCGAACTCCCAGGGCGGCCTCTTTGCCGTCAGCATCTTCAGCTGTATCCGACCAGAGACGCCGAAGCGCTTGAAGGAAATGTCAGGGGTGCCATCCGCCTCGGCTATTCCGCCGGACTGCATGAGGGCGCTCACGTCCTTTATCTGTTGTTTCGACCAGGTGATATCCGGCGAATTGTCCACGGTCCCGTCGCCCAGGAAGGTCACGAGGTCCAGGGTTTGACCATCGGTGAAGTCATACGCTTGATAATAATGCTGCAGCGTCTTCCTTTTTTCCGGATCGCTGAATTTCGGCAGGACGCTTTTCTCGAAATAGTCCCTGGACACCCGGACGGGGACCGCAACCTGGTAGGTTTCGAATACCTGCTCGAGGATCCTGTCCCGCGAGCCCGCGCCCTCGAGATCCGCGGCGCCGGCGCTTTTGGCCAGCAATCCGCCCCAGACATATCCGTCCTGGCCGGCCGTAGTCACCTTGTACCAATAGTCCGAAATGCCGTAGAGCGCCTGGCGGACGGCAGTCCTCTCAACGATTGTGACCTGGTCGCCGGTCATCAGCTGTTTCAGGACGCCCGCGCCGGTGTTGGGGGCATCCCGCACGTTGATCTTGTCGGAATAGGCGAAGGCATCGTCTTTGGCTCCGTAGCTGAGCACGCTGACGGTGATGAGGCCTTGCTCGGCGAACAGGGAAGCGCCTGAAGCCAGCAGGAACGACACAAGGAGGAGGATCCGGTGCGCAAGCCTGGCGCGAGAACGAACCATGAAAACGAGCGTAAGGAATGCTTTCACTTTGTCCCGGTTTTCCGATGGCATGATTCCTCCTGCCGTAAGTTTACTATCATTGGAGCCCCGATCAATACCCGGGCCGGCACCACTCTCCATGAACTCGGCCTTTCTCGCGCAGTACCCGGGAATGCCAAGGAGGCGTCGCATGTGCAGAGCCGCTTCTTCAGGGGGCATTTGGGAGTTTTCAAAATGTAATTTTAAAGATATACTTTTAGTATATGAAGACTATCACGGTAAAAGAGATGAAGGCGCATTGGGCGAAGATCGAATCTCAGGTCAAAGCCGGCGAAACCTTCGAGGTGCTCAACAGGGGGAAAGTCGCCGCCCACATTGTTCCTGCCAAACCACGGCAGGTCCTCCAGTGGCCTGACCATCTCGCCACGGCGTATGGAAATACAGGGAAAAAGGGCTCCGACGTGGTCCGCGAGCAGAGGGACGGGCGCTTGTGATTTATCTGGACACGAGCGCCTTTATCAAGCTCTACCTCCGCGAGGAAGGCTCCGCCGAGGTGCATCGATTGGTCACTGCTCAGCACGATCCACTTCCGGTCTGGCATATGCTGGAGCTGGAGCTCTACAACGCGCTCCGCTTCAAGATCTTTCTTGCCGAAATGAGCTCCGAGGAAACAGACCGCCTCATTGCCAATTACCTCGATCGGAAAAGGAAAGGCCAGTACCACACCCCATATCTTGATCCCATCGCGCTTCATGAAATGGCCGTGCGGATGACCGCGCATACGCCTGTCATCGGGTGCCGTTCCCTCGACATCCTGCATGTGGCCGCTGCCTGCTTGATCCAGGCAGAGCGCTTCATCACGGCGGACAGGCGCCAGGCAACACTCGCCGAAAGTGAAGGGCTCCGCGTCGACGTGGTGTAATCGGGAATCTCCGGTCGCCCTGTGCAATAATCCGGCCGGTCAAACGTCCTGGTAGTACAAAGGTAGAACGCGATGTCGGCAAGAAGAATTGAATCCACTGCTTCCAGGACCGCGGATATGACGTGCGGATGCCGGGCGCTGTCGTCGATGGAAAAGAACCCGCTCTACAGGGGCGATGACTGGGTGGCGGCGAAGCTCCTGCCGCGGAAGATCCAGATTGCATGCCGCATCCCGGGCGCGCGCGGGATGCTTGTACGCATGCTCGGCCCGCAGGGCGTCTACGAATAGGTGATCGCGCGCAGGAAATCGATGATGCGCTGCGTGACATAGTCCCCGAGCAGCTTTAAGGCTTCCGCCTGGCAATGGCATTCCGAGAGACTCTGTCCTTCCACGACAGTCAAGGATACTACCAAAGGAATAAAATATGTTGATTAAAAGGTTTAGGTTGTCTATCTTCCCTCTCACATTCGGCTCTATTTCAAACCTAGGGAGGACCTTATGAAAGCAGCGCAGATAACACAGTACGGGGATGCGAGCGTCGTGTCGATCAAGCAGGATGTCCCGCGGCCGCCTGCCGGAAGCGGGAACATGATCGTGGAAGTCCATGCCGCGAGCCTCAATCCGGTCGATTCAGCTATCCGGATGGGATACCTGCACCAGATGGTGCCAATCGCATTTCCCGCCACGCTCGGCTCCGATTTCGCGGGAGTCGTCGTTGAGGCGGACCCGGGAATCGGCACTTTCAAGACAGGGGACAAAGTCTTCGGCATGGCCTCAGCCATTGCAGGCGGCAGCGGCACATTCGCCGAGTATTCCTCGGCACGTGTCGGGATGACAGCCAAGGCTCCGGCTGGCTTGAGTTTTCTTGAGGCCGCGGCTCTCCCGCTTGCCGGTGTGAGCGCTCTGCAAGCCATGGAGACATTGAAGGTATCCAAAGGGAGCACGATCTTCATCCAGGGCGGCTCGGGCGGCATCGGCACATTTGCCATCCAGATCGCAAAGCGGCTCGGTGCGCGGGTTATTGCATCCTGCCGGACTTCGGCTGTGGACTACGTGAAGTCCCTTGGAGCTGATCAGGTCATCGATTTCGAGAAGACCGCCCTTCCGGGGAGTCTACATGACTGCGATGTCGTCTTCGATACTGCAGGAGGCGCTG
>PMDT01000398.1 GCA_003154555.1 Spirochaetaceae bacterium | reverse complement strand
GTCCAGGACATGATCATGGAGAAGTTCACGTCGGGTGAGCTCGGAGATTCCGCCCTCACCTTGAGGGACCTCGAGCTCATCCGCAGGAGCTTCGTGCATATCCTGGAGGGATATTTCCATACCCGCATCGAGTATCCGAAGCTCGCCCGGCCGCGGGAAAGCGACTCATGAGCGCTTCCGCCCGGTCGGTGGAGGTCGTCGTGACGGGCATGCCCGTTCCCCGCTGGCGCGCGCGTGTCGGCCGTTTCTGTGCGCGCATCCTGGCGGAAACGGGATACGACGAGTGGGAGGTCGCCGTGCTGCTCTGCGACGACAAGCGTATCGCGGAGCTCAACGGCAGGTACCGCGGCAAGAGCGGGCCCACGGACGTGCTTTCATTTCCGCGGGAAGAAAAGATTGCTGCCGGACGCGTCACCGGTGACGTCGCGATTTCCCTGCCGATGCTCCGCCGCAACGCCGCCTCATTTGGCGTGACCGAGGACGAGGAGTTGAAACGACTGCTCGCGCACGGCATGCTCCATCTGGCGGGCATGGATCACGGTCGCGGCAGGGGCGGGCCAATGCTCGCCCTCCAGGAAAAGCTCCTGGAGCGCACGCAGGCCATCCACATCATGGCGGAATGAAGGCAACGATGAAAACGTATCGGTGCACGATTGTCGCGGGTTGCCTCGTGCTGCTTCTCGCCGGCGGGGGCTCGCGTGCCGCGGCAGATGCGCGCGGCGCGTACCTCGCCGGGGTCGCCGCCCAGGGGACGGAGGATTTCGAGCTCGCCGTTGAAAAGTACAAGGAGGCGCTTTCACTCAACCCGGTCTACCTGGAGCCCCTGGTGGGGCTCGCGCAGGCATTCCTGGAGCTCGAGGAGTACGACGAGGCACTCACTTTTGTCGTGAAAGCGCGCGCCCTCGACCGCAACAATCCGGACCTGGCCGTGCTGGAGGGCCGCATCAGGATCGGACTATCTGATGTGCCGGCGGCACGATCACTGTTCATGCAGGTGCTCGCCCGACAGCCGAATAATGTCGAGGCGCAGCTCGGCATGGCGGAGGCATCGATTGCAGAGGGCAAACCGCGCAATGCCCTGACGCAATACACGCAGACGCTCGCGCTTGCCCCGGAAAGCACAAAAGCGCTCCTGTCCATCGCAATGCTTTACGACGAGACCGGGGACGAGGCGAGCGCCGGTACCTACTATGAGCTCGCGTTGAAGAGCCATGCATCCGATCCCCGCGTGCAGCTCGCCGCCGCCTCCTGGAACGCGACCCAGGGCAACCTGTCCATGGCGGAGAGGCGCGCGCAGACGGCCCTTTCCCTGAAACCCGGCTGGGACCAGGCCCAGATCGCCCTCGGGGGCATTCTCCTGGCGGAAGCGCGCTACCCCGACGCCATTATGACCCTGCACGACGTGGTGACGACCAACCGCGACGACGCGGGCGCGTGGTATTCCCTTGGCCTCGCCTATCGGAAATCTGGCGACCCCGCAAAGGCAATCTCCAGCTTCGCCTCCGCGCTGCACGCGCGGCCGGACGACGAGGTGGCGCGCCTTGCGCAGGAGAACACGGCCATCGAGTCGCTGCCCATGGACGATCCACAGCGCAAAACAATGGCCGCGTTCCATCTCACGCAGGGCAAGGCCTTCGAGGATCGCAGCTTTCTGGAGAAGGCGCTCGCGGAGTACCGGCGCGCCCTGATCCTTGATCCCACGTCGCGGGACGCACGCGTCGCCTATGCGCGCATCTACAAGAGCCTGGGATTTCCCGCCAAGTACCTGAGCGAGCTGCAGGTCCTGGCAAAGCTCGGCGTGAACGACACCTTCGTGTCGGACGAGATTGAGCGGCTCACGAGTCAGCTGGCGGACTCGGTCTCCCGCGCCTGGGGATACGACCAGTACAATCTGGATCGCACCCGGTACACCGTCCCGGTATTTACGATCGCCTCCGCAGACCGGCTGCGGCATGCGCTTGCCGGCGACGACCTCGCCCGTTCCTTTGCCTCCCTGCTGGGCCGCTATGACGCGCTTTCCGTGCCCGATGTGCCTCCTGCGGCCACGGGCTTCGACCAGGCGTTCCGCACCGCACGGACGGCGGGCGATGACTACTTCGCGATTCTCACCGTCGACGAGGCGGACCGCAGCTTTGCGGCAACCGTGGACCTCTACCTTGCGCGGACGGGGGGGCGCATTGCGAGCTTTGCTGCTTTCCGCACCGGCAACGACCGTGTGCGTGACGCGCTGATGAAGCTCGCGGGCCAGGTCGCAGATCTGATGCTGCCGCGGGGGAACCTGCTCATTCGCAAGTTCGCGCAGGGGGCAATCGACCTTGGGACATTCCAGGGCCTGAAGAAGGGCGACGCGCTCGTGATCGTGCGCAAAGGCGGCGTGCGTCTGCAGGCCGACGCGCCGGGCATCACGTATGACGAAAAGGACGTGGCGGGGGATTTCAAGGTGACCGCGGTCGACGAAGCTGTCTCGGAGGGCACGGTGTCATACCGGGGATACTTCGACTACGTCAACGCAGGCGACCAGGTTGTCTTCGCGGTGAAGCGCGCTCCCCCGCCGTCCGTTGCACCGGCGCAGCGAACGGGAAACATCCTGACCCGTCTCTTCCGCATCGGGGGCTGAAGGGGACGTTCGCTTCGCAGCGCCGAACCGGCGCAGCACCCGCGTTGACACGCCCGGGGCTTTCTCGTATATTTTTTACGATTTCGCCAAAAACCCCCGCACCGTGGACAGCGATCCGATCGCACGTGCAAGGAGAACCCGCATGGCCAAGAAGACCGTTCGCGACGTGGACTTGAGAAACAAGCGCGTGCTCGTGCGTGTGGACTTCAACGTGCCTTTGAAGGATGGAAAGATCACCGATGACACGCGGATCACGGCCGCGCTGCCGACGCTGACGTATGTGCTGGACCAGAAAGGCGCAAAGCTCATCCTCATGAGCCATCTCGGAAGGCCGAAGAAGCCCGACACGGAGAACAGCCTCGCGCCGGTCGCTGTCCGGCTGTCCGAGCTGCTCGGCAGGAAAGTGACGCTCGCGCCGGATTGCGTGGGCCCTGCCGCGGAGGCAGTGGTGAATGCCATGAAGCCCGGCGACGTGGTGCTTCTGGAAAACGTTCGTTTTCACCCCGAGGAGGAGAAGAACGACCCCGGTTTCGCCCGGCAGCTTGCTTCCCTGGGCGATGTCTATGTGAACGACGCCTTCGGCACCGCTCACCGTGCGCACGCCTCCACGGAGGGCGTGGCGAAAATCCTTCCCGGTGTCGCCGGTTTCCTTATGGAAAAAGAGATCAAGTTCCTCGGCGGCGTGTTCGAGAATCCGGCCCGACCCTTTGTCGCGATCATCGGTGGTGCGAAGGTTTCGACGAAAATCGCGGTGCTCGAATCATTGCTCCCGCGCGTGACAACGATGATCATCGGCGGTGGCATGTCGTTCACATTCAACAAGACGCTGGGCCACTCCATCGGAAAATCGATGGTGGAAGCGGACTTTCTCGACACGGCAAAAATCTTTCTTGAAAAGGCGAAAAAGGCGGGCGTGGAGATACTCCTCCCCGTGGATCACCTGGTTGCCGACGCGTTCGTCGAGACGGCAAAGGCCGAGCTCGTGGACAGCGTCGATGTTCCGGAAGGAAAGATGGCGCTGGACATCGGTCCGAAGACCGTGAGCCTTTTCCGTGAGCGGATCCTGAAAGCGAAAACCGTGCTCTGGAACGGACCTATGGGCGTTTTCGAGTTCCCGGCGTTTGCAAAGGGCACACAGGACATTGCCCGCGCGGTGGCCGACTGCAAAGGAACAACCGTGGTCGGCGGCGGGGATTCGGTGGCCGCGGTCAACCAGTTCGGCCTGGCGTCGAAAATCACACACGTCTCCACGGGCGGCGGAGCCTCCCTCGAGCTTCTTGAAGGCAAGCAGCTTCCCGGCGTCGTGGCGCTCCAGGACAGGTAGGAAAGAGATGCGGCAGCCGTATATCGCCGGCAACTGGAAGATGTACAAGACGGTGTCGGAAGCAACAGCACTCGCAGGTGCGCTTGTTGCCGCCGTCGGCAGGGAAACGGGCCGGAAAGTGATGATTGCGCCTCCCTTCACGGCGCTCCACGCGGTGCGGGAAGTCCTGAAAGGCTCGAAGATCGTTCTGGGCGCGCAGAATGCGTGCGCCGAGCTGGAGGGCGCCCACACGGGGGAGATTTCGCTGCGGATGCTGCGCGATGCCGGGGTCACGGTCGTGATACTCGGCCATTCGGAGCGGCGACACGTCTACGGAGAGACAGACGCCCTGGTGAACCGCAAGGTAAAGCTCGCCCTCGCGGAAGGTTTTGAGATCATTCTCTGCGTCGGGGAAACACTCGACGAGCGGCAGAAGGGTGTGACCGAAAAAGTCGTTGAAGGCCAGACGCGTGGAGGCCTCGAGGGAGTGGCCGAAAGGGACATGGGAAGGGTCACCATCGCCTACGAGCCTGTCTGGGCCATCGGGACAGGGAAGAACGCCACGCCGCAGGATGCGGACGCGGTCCACAGCTTCATCCGCACCGTCATCTCGCAGATGGACGGTGCCGAGGCTGCACAGGCGCTCACGATCCAGTACGGCGGCTCCGTGAAACCGGACAATGTGAGGGATTTAATGAAGATGGAAAACATCGACGGTGCGCTGGTCGGCGGGGCGTCCCTCAAGCCGGAAACATTCCTGCCCATCGTGCAATTCGATCGATAAGGGGGTTCGACACATGGGTGTCATTGGAATCGTGCTTCTTGTCATTCTCATCATCAGCGCAATCCTGCTTGTTCTCGTCGTGCTCGTGCAGGACGACCAGGGCGAAGGAATCGGCGGCATCTTCGGGGGCGGCAGCAATACCGCCTTCGGTTCACGATCGGGAAATGTGCTCACGCGATTCACATCGGTGCTTGCGGCGATTTTCCTCATCTGCTGTTTCGGCGTCGCCTGGGTGAACAGGGCGCCGACGGCCGGCAACGTGCTCAGCAAGGCCCGGCAGCAGGCCCTCAACAACACCACGCAGCAGAGCTGGTACCAGCAGACCACGACCTCCGGCTCCTCGGTGACTCCTGCCGGCACGCCGGTCTCCGGTACGACCGCGCCCGGAGGCACCACCGCGCCCGCTTCGGGCGGCGTCACGGCCCCCGCGGCAACGACATCGGCTCCCGCAGCCACACCCGCCTCCGGGGCCGGCAGCACCGGCAAGGGAGGTCAGTAGGGTGCCACTGCTCCTGCAAGAGCTGTTCGTCCCGGGGCGGATCAAGTGCCATCTCGAATCTGAGGACAAGGCCGAAGCATTCGAAGAGCTCGTGGACCTGCTCGTCACGCACTATTCGCTGGACTGCCGCGATGACATCCTGGAGGCCATCAACAAGCGCGAGGCAAAGATGTCCACGGGCATCAAGAGGGGAATCGCGATCCCGCATGCGAAGACCAGTTTCACGCGCGGCGTGATCGGCGTCCTGGGGATCTCGGACCGCGGCATCGATTATGAATCGATGGACGGCGAGCCGGTGCGGATGCTTTTCCTGCTTGTGAGCTCCGATGAGGATGCGGCAACACATCTGGCCGTTCTGAAAAAGATCGCTCTCCTGGTGGAAAACCCGGAGTTTTACGCCGAGGCATGCGCTGCCGCGGATGCGGAGACGGTCTACCGGATCATTCGCGCCTACGAAAATATCCTCGACGCGCAGGAAGAGTAGCCCCCGGGCGCTCGCGGAAGGAACAGGTATACGATGTCGGACATGCTTGAAAAGCTCCTCGGCGTTGAAAAAGGCGCTGCATCCCTGATTGCGGAGGCGGAGGCGGAGGCCGCGCGGAAGACGGCACAGGCGCGCATCGACGCCCAGCGGGAATCGGCCGCCACCTTGAAGGAAAAGGCCGCGGAGATGGAACGCTCCGTCGACGCGGAAAAAGCAAGCCTCGCGTCGGAGCGCGCGGCCAAGACCGCCGCGTACCGTGAATCGCTTGCAAAACGCGCAGCCGACGAGCAGGCTTTCCGCAGTTCTGCGCTCGGCTTTATCGACAAAGGCTCGACATGAGCCGTGCTTCCCGGTACGGGTTCATCCTCGCGAAGATCTACGGGATCACGGCCCGTTCTTTTATCGGGAAGAACTTTCAGGACCTTCTCAGACTGAAGAAGCTTTCCGAGCTGCATGACACCCTCTTTCCCGATGAAAAGCTTTCCAGCGCCGATCAGCCTGTCGCCGAGGACCTCGAGGTCAGGATCGTGCAGGCCGGCATCGATGCGATGACGTACGTTCTGGATTTTCTCGGCGAGCCGGTGGAAATCCTCGTCCACGTGCTGCGGAGGCTGGAATACCAGAATGTGAAGACCATCATCCGGGCCCTTCACGGCGGATCGACCGCGGGAATGCGTCTCTGGGACCTGGGTGCCTATGCCGGCCTTCGCCTGACGGGTGTCAAGGACTATGAGAAGGCGCTGAAGTCGAGCCCGTACGCATGGATACTTCCCCGGCTTGCGGAAACTCCGATTGCGCAGGTCGAAAACGCGCTGGATCTCGACTACTACGCGCGATTCCTCGACCTCGCGAAACGGCTGCCGTCCCGCGACCGCACCGGAATCCTGCGCCTCGTGTACCTGGAGGCGGGGCTCGCGAATGTCATCTGGGCGCTGCGGCTGCGATTCTATTTCGGCATGGATGAGGCCCAGGCGCTCCCCCTGCTGATACCGGGCCTCTCCTCCGCGCAGAAAGCGGCGGTTTCCCAGGCATTCCAGATCGCCCCGGATGCCATCGAGGAATGGCGCAAATGGAAGTATGGCTGGCTTCTGGAAGACCAGCTCGGGGAATCCTTCCAGGCGCCGAACCCGCAGCGCGCCGAGCAGAAGGCAGCGGGCATGCTCTACACGCGCGCCCACCAGATTTTCCACCAGAGTCCCTTCACGCTCTGTCCGCTCGTTGCCTATTTCAAGCTGAAGGAATACGAGATCGCTCTTCTGAAGACCGCCGTGGAGGCGCTCCATTTCTCCCTGCCCGAGCAGGACGTCCTGGCAATGGTGGGGGCCTCCTGATGCTTTTCACGGAGCGCATGAAGAAGATCGAGCTTCTCGTCATGAAGAGCGACACGGATGCCGTCATGCGCTATCTCGGCTTTGCCGGCTGTCTGCAGATGATCGCGGAAGGACGCGAGCAGCATGACCTGACGGCGGAAGAGAGAGAGATCGCCGAGCTCAAGGTGCGCCTCTCCGCGCTCGGGCGGTTCCTGGGTGTTGACGACAATGCGCGCGGGGATGGGCGGCCGATGGACACCCCCGCCCGTGATGCGGTTCGCGCCCGGTCGGAGGCGCTCATCGAATCGGCGCGGATGCTCGTGGAAGAGGAGAGCCGTCTCCTGCAGCGCAAGCTGGAGCTCAAGCAGACAATGGATGAGCTTGCGACATTCGTGCAGGTGAAGGTCCCCTTTTCCGAGATGACAAATCTCGCCTACCTGGTCGTGCGCATCGGCTCGGTCGCCCCTGAGCGGCTTGCCGGTCTCACGGCGAAGCTTGCGCGGCGCGCGCTTCTCCTGCCCTTGAACAAACCGGGGCATTTCATCGCTGTCACCCCGAAGAAGGGCAGGTGGGCCCTCGATTCGGAGCTTGCCCGCGCGGAGTTTCAGCCGACCCAGTTCCCTGAGGGGATGACGGGCGTTGCGGCCGACATGCTCGCTGCGCTTGCCACGGAAAGCAGCTCCGTCCAGTCGGCCCTGAAGTCACTTGATGAGAGCAAGGCCAGGATGCGCGCGGAAAAGGCCGGGGAGCTCTCGTACCTGCTCGATCAGCTCGACCTCGATTCCACCATCGACACGATCAAACAGGGTCTTGCATCAACGGGAAGCGTGCAGAAGATCACCGGGTGGATTCCCCTCCGACGGTTCCCCGAGGTGACCGAGGGGATTGCGCAGCTCACGCAGGGCCGGATTGCGCTTCGCTCCTATGACCCGGAGGAGCTGCCGGAGGTGAAGGCAGGCAAGACAAAGGTCCCCGTCTCCACGCCGCACGGCCCCGTGACGAGGTCATTCGAGCGGATGGTGTTCACCTACAGCATCCCCCTCTATGGCACGATCGATCCGACGCCATTCGTCGCGGTGATGTTCGTGCTGCTGTTTGCCATCATGTTCGGCGACACGGGCCAGGGATTTGTCGGTGTGGTCATCGGGCTCCTCATCAACAGCGGGCGTATCGCATCATTCCAGACCTACCGCAAGAAGCATTTCGGAACCGCCTTCATCGCCGCGGGGCTCGCCTCCATGGTGAGCGGCTTCTTCTACGGCTCCTTTTTTGCCTCCGAGCATTTCATGGAGCCGGCATCGCGTTTCGTGACGCGGCTCGTCGTCGGCAGGCCCATCGACCACATCATCTCCCTGCAGGGCTTTCAGAAGATCGTGCTCTTCTTCGGTGTCACGATCGGAATAGGGGCGATCATCAACTCGATCGGCCTCATCATCAACCTGGTGAATACCATCCGGCGCCGCGAATGGGAAAAGGCCATCCTCTCCAAGACGGGGCTCGCAGGTGCAATCTTCTTCTGGTACGTGCTCTCCGTGGTCATCCGCATCCTTCTGGGCGGCCACATCTCGATCATCGACTTCGTGGTGCTCGCGGTGCCGCTGCTCGCGCTTTTCTTCAAGGATCCCATTGTCCGTCTCGTCGAGGGTCACCGTCCCATCCTGACGGAAGGGCTCTTTGCATTCATCATGGGCGGCATCGCGGAGATACTCGAATCAGCCATCTATTACGTGTCGAACTCCGTTTCCTTCCTGCGCGTGGCGGCNNCACACGGTGCTCAGCACCATCATTTTTCTCATGGCGGACATGGTGGGCGGTGCGCCGGGCGGCATCGTGTTCAAGATCCTGGTGATCCTGATCGGGAACACCATCATCGTGGTGCTTGAGGGCCTGATCGTGACGATCCAGGTCGTGCGGCTCCAGTATTACGAGTTCTTCTCCAAGTTCTTCAATGAGTCGGGGGAGGAGTTCTCCCCGTTCATTCTGCGTTCATCGGGAGGTGTAAGGTGAAGAAGCGTTTTCTTGTTTCCGTCGGGCTCATGCTGGTGGCCGGCGCGCCCATGCTGTTCGCGCAGGCGGCCGCACCGGCCGCGGCGTCGGGGTCCGTGATCAAGTACATCGCGGCAGCCCTCGCCGTGGGTCTTGCGTGTCTCGGCGGCGGCATCGCGGTCGGCCAGATCGGCGCCGCGGCAATGGCGGCGATGTCGGAGAACCCCGAGCTGTCCGGTCGCGCCATCCCCTTCGTCGGGCTGGCCGAAGGAATCTGTCTCTGGGGCTTCATCGTGGCCCTGATGATTCTCTCCGCATAGAAGAAGGCAAGCCCGCGTGGCTTTCCATTTTATCGGGGGAGAAGAGCTCGCCATCGGGTTCCGGTTCGTCGGCATCGCGGGAACCGTGGTGCAGACACCTGACGAGGCGCGCGCTGCGTTCACGGCCGTGACGCACGACCCTGAGGCCAAGGTCGTGATCCTCACGGAGCAGGTCTCCGCGATGATCCCCTCCGAGGTGATGGCATGGCAGCTGAGCGGGGCATATCCACTTATCGTGGAAATACCCGACATCAGCGGCCACGAGGAGAATCGCACGAGCCTCATCGACTCGATCCGGGACGCCGTGGGACTCCACGTGTAGGGTTCCGCCGAAGGGAGTACTGCGGAATGGAAACGGTCAAGACCAGCGAGGTGCTGGAATCGCAGATCATGGAGGATGCGCGCGCGAAGGCCCGTCGCATCCTTGAGGCGGCGGACCGCGAATGCGCCGCCATCCGGGCAAAGTGGGAATCCCACCGGGCGGGTGAGATCCACAGGCTGGAAGCCGCCCGCGACGCACGGATCGCGCTATTGCGACAGGAGCTCGCATCGTCCCTGCCCCTGGATTTCATGCGCCTCAAGCTCGCCTTTCTGCAGCAGGGTGTCGCCAGGGCGATGGAGAGTTTCTTTGCATCGCTCTCGGCCGCGGAGCTTGCGCGTATCATCGGGGCCCAGCTTGCCCGTGCCGCGTCGGCTTTTCCAGGCGCCCGCATCAACGCCGGCTATTCCGGTTTCACGGAAAAAGAGGCGCGCGCCATCATCAAGGATTCCCTGCCGGGCGTCACGGTGGGGGATGTCACCCAGCTTACCGGGGATGCCGCCGCGGAAGCGGGCACGGGCATCATGGTGGAGACAGCAGACGGCAGCCGGCGCTACCGCGGCTCGCTGGTGGAGCTTTCCGGCTTCCTCCTGGAGGAATACCGCGAAGAGCTCGCCACAGCCTTATTCGGAAAAGACGTGCATCAATGATCGAAGGCAAGGTCATCAGGATCAACGGTCCCATCGTGAAAGCGACGGGCCTGGGCAGCGCGGGTCTGTACGATGTCGTGGAGATCGGGCAGAAGCGGCTTATCGGGGAAATCATCCGCCTGGAAGGGGAGACCGCAACCATCCAGATCTACGAGGACAATACCGGGATGCGGGTCGGGGAGGGCGCGTATTGCCTGGAAAGGCCGCTCTCCGTGCATCTCGGACCCGGCCTGCTCGGCGAGATCTACGACGGCATCCAGCGTCCGCTGGAGGAGATCAAGAAGACCGGTGGCGGGTTCATCGCCCCGGGCATCAAGATCCCGCCCCTGTCCACGGAGAAGAAGTGGCGCTTCGTGCCGCTTGTGGCGGCGGGCGCCGCGGTGGCGCGCGGGTCCATTATCGGCGAGGTGAAGGAATCGGCCACGATCATGCACAAGGTCGTGGTTCCCTCTGATCTCAAGGAGACAAAGCTGGAGTGGATCGCCGCGGAAGGCGACTATACGATCGCGCAGACCGTGGCAAAATTCGCCTCCGGTCGCGACATGTCGATGTCGCACTACTGGCCCGTGCGCACCCCGCGGCCCTACATCGAAAAGATGTCGATGGACGAGCCCCTCGTCACCGGTCAGCGCGTCATCGACGTGTTCTTTCCCATTTCCCGCGGCGGCACCGCAGCCATTCCTGGCGGCTTCGGCACGGGAAAGACGATGACGCAGCACGCCCTCGCGAAGTGGTGCGACGCGGACATCATCGTTTACATCGGCTGCGGCGAGCGCGGAAACGAAATGACGGACGTGCTCACCGAGTTCCCCAAGATTCAGGATCCGCGGACCGGCAAGTCCCTCATGGAGCGGACCATCCTGATTGCAAATACCTCGAACATGCCCGTCGCGGCACGCGAGGTCTCGATCTACACGGGCGTGACGCTGGCCGAGTACTACCGCGACA
>PMDT01000082.1:2492-14403 GCA_003154555.1 Spirochaetaceae bacterium | reverse complement strand
GCCCAGGACTTTGTCGCCTCGTGGCGTCGGATGCTCGATCCGGCCAACAATGCGGAAAACTCCTATCTCCTTGATGTGATCAAGGGCGCGCGCGCCTACCGGACAGGGACGCTGAAGGACGCGACACAGGTCGGCATCAAGGCCGTCTCCGACTCCGTCCTTCAAGTGGACCTGGAAAGCCCGGCGGCGCACTTCCTGAAGCTCCTGACCCATTTCGCCTTCCTGCCGCTGCACCCGTCGCTCGTCGGCTCGACCGGCTGGAACAAGGCGCAGACGGTGATCGGCAACGGACCCTATGTCATCAAGAGCCGCACCGCCACGGATATCGTGCTGGAAAAAAACCCCTACTACTGGGACCTCGCAAAGCTCGGCCTGGACCGGCTGCGCGTCCATTTCATGGACGATGCCAATGATGCAACCGACGGCTATATCACCGGCAAGTACAACTGGGTCACGCAGGATCTCGTCAGCTTCGACAAGCTGGAGGCGAGCGACAAGGTCGAGGTTGACCCCCAGTTCGCGACGACGTACCTGTATTTTGTCTGCTCCCAGCCGCCCTGGAGCGACTCCCGCGTCCGGCGGGCGCTCGCGCTGCTTGTGCCGTGGGACAAGATCCGCACGAAGGACAGCTTTACTTTCCCGTCGGAGCTGCTCGTTCCCGCCATCCCCAACTACCCCGTTGTGAAGGGGATCGCCACGCAGCAGATCGATGAGGCGAAAAAGCTTCTTGCCGACGCGGGATTCCCGGAGGGCAAAGGCCTGCCCCCGCTCGTGATCAAGATCAGCTCGGCAAGCACCGGGCTGAAGAAACTTCTCCAGCAGATGGCCGACGCGTGGAAATCCTCCGTGGGCCTGGACGTGCAGTGGAAATTGGTGGATCCTGACGCCTACTTTAATGAGATCCACAATTTCGACTACACCCTCGCGGAATCCTCCTGGATCGGCGACTATGCGGATCCCCTCACGTTCCTCCAGATGTGGACCACCGGCAGCAACCTCAATGACGCGCGGTTCTCCGACTCCGACTACGACGCGGCGGTGAACGAGGCAATCTCCATGACGGACAGCCGCAAGCGCTACCAGAGGCTGGCGGATGCGGAGCAGATACTCCTCACCAAGGCGGCGGTCATCCCGCTCGATCATCAACCGTCGGTCAACCTGATCAACATGAACGCCATCGGCGGGTGGTTCCCCAATCCTTTGGACATCCACCCCTTCAAGTTCCTCACCTTCAAAGGCCGCACGACCCCACCGGGGATCGCCATGGCGGGAGACTGAAGAGCTTAAATCGGCAACCCCGCGGCACCGCGGGGTGAGAATCTGATCGACGACGTGCATGCGAGGAGGAATGTCATATGCCATCGGTGGAGATACGTCCCGGCATCTTCTGGATCGGGCTCAATGACAGGACCACGGATCTGTTCGAAGGAATCTGGCCGGTGGCCGATGGGGGGGTGACCTACAACTCCTACGTCATCCGCGATCAGAAAAACGTGATCATCGACCTGACGAAGGGATTCAAGTCCGACGAGTATTTCGAGCGCCTGGATGCCATCGTCCCCCTTTCCGAGATCGACTATATCGTCATCAACCACATGGAGCCCGACCACACCGGGGCGATCCGCGCCCTGACGCGCATCCCGCGCAAGTGCACGCTTCTTGCAACAGAAAAGGCGCGCGAGATGCTCGCGGCATTCTATGGCATCACGGAGAACGTCCAATCGGTTGCCGACGGCGAGGTGCTGGACCTCGGCGCGCGGAAGCTGCAGTTCGTGCACGCCCCGTTCGTGCACTGGCCTGAAACAATGGTCACCTATGACATCACGGACCGCATCCTTTTCTCCTGCGATGCATTCGGCGGCTACGGTGCGCTCCCCGGCACGATATTCGACGATCAGTGCAGTGATCTCGTCTACTACGAGCGGGAAGCCCTGCGGTACTACGTGAATATCGTCGCGAAGTTCAGCTCCCCGACGCTGGCGGCAATCGACAAGCTCGCCGGCGTTCCCATCGACGTGATCGCCCCGTCCCACGGCCTCGTCTGGCGACGCGACCCCGGTCGCATCATGGAGCTGTACAGCCGGTGGGCAAGCCTGGCCAAGGGCGGCGGAGAGATCGGCGTGACGCTGCTGTATGGCTCGATGTACGGCAACACGGAGAAGATGATGAATGCGGTCGCGCAAGGCATGTCACGCGCCGGTGTCCCGGTGGAGATATTCGACGCGGCGCGCACGCATTCGAGCTACATCCTGCCGTCGCTGTGGACGTATCGCGGCGTGATGGTCGGCGCGCCGACCTATGAGGGAACGCTCTTCCCGCCCGTTGCGCAGGCCATCGAGATGGCGGCGCTGAAGCGGATCGTGAACAAGAAGACGGCGATATTCGGCAGCTACGGCTGGAGCAAGGGCGGCATCGCCGCCTTCCAGAAGCTGGTGGAGCCGCTGAAGTGGCAGGTGACCGACATGCTGGAGTTCCGTGGCAGCCCCACCGCGGACATGCTCAAGAAAGGTGAAGAGCTGGGCGAGCGTTTCGCCGCCGCCGTCAAGACGCCGTAGGAGGCTTCCTCTTATCGGCGAGCTTTTCCAGCCAGGCCTGGATGCGCGGACGCAGGATGACGCCCGTCACAAACAAGACCAATGCCGCGGCGGACACGATTCCCAGCAGCAACCAGCTGTTCGACGCCGCCGCGCTGCCGATGACCGAGCTGCCGATGATGCCGGGCAGCCTTCCGAGCATCGACGCCCCGGCAAAGAACGGGAAGGCGAGCGGCGATATCCCTGCCACGTAGCAGAGAATGTCCTTCGGGATGCCGGGAATGAGAAAGAGCAGAAAGAAGACGATCCTGGAGCTTCGCGACAGGAGCAGCTTTTCCACCTTTTCCAGTTGCTCCCGGGGAACAACCGCGGCGACAAACGGCTTGCCCAGGACACGCGCCAGGAAGAATGCCACGGTGGAACCGATGAAGATCCCGGCGATGGACAGCAGTGTGCCCTGCCACGCCCCGAAGAGGTAGCCGCCGGCGATCTGTGCCACTTCGCCGGGGATGGCGAAGACAATGACCTGGACGGCCTGGATGACGATGAACACAACCGGCGCCCAGGCTCCCCATCCGGCGATCCATGCGCGCAGGTTCCCGACAGAGGTGAAAACCTGCCAGATCTGGTGACGCCAGATGATGGCCGGGACAACCAGTGCCGCGATGAGCAGCGGGAATGCAATCAGGGCGCGGATCCTTCGAGGCGCGGGTGCGGCCATTGCCGGTCACTATAGCCCATAGGGAGTTGTTTGACCCATCCCTGATTCTGCGCTACAATGAAAGCCATGAAATCCCCGCGCAAGACCGTGAAGCACGTCACGACGAAATACAAGGTTGCACAGGAAATCGTCTATCCTCTCCAGGGCGTCGGGCACATCCGCGCCATCGAGGAAAAGCCCTTCCGCGACAAGAAGCTCCTGTATTACATCATCTACCTGGAAGTATCCGACATGACGATCATGGTTCCCGTCGACAAGGCGGACGAGCTGGGCATCCGCGCGATCGTCGGCAAGAAGGAATCGCAGAAGGCGCTGCGCCTGATCGCGGAGGAGTTCGAGCCNNTGGAAGCTCCGCTACCAGATGAACCTGGATCTTTTGAAAAAGGGCAGCATCCTCGACATCGCCAACGTCGTGCGCGCCCTGTATCATCGCAGCAGGATCAAGGAGCTTCCCATCCTGGAGCGCAAGCTCTACGACAGCGCGTTGAAGCTCCTCATCGACGAGATCTCCTTCTCACTGGAGAAGACAAAGGACGACGTTGAAGAGCTCGTGTTCTCCAAGCTCAAGATAAATGCAAAATGACACGGAGGGCCGCGATTCCCTGGGCCGGGATATTCTCGGCCATGGAACGAAGGCTGGCTGAGAGCGACGGAGGCCGCTCCCTTCCGTCGGTGTCCGAGGTCGCGCGGGACAACCACGACCCCTGGCGGGTGCTCGTCTCCACGATGATTTCCCTGCGGACCAGGGACGATGTCACCTTGCGCGCGGCAAAGGCACTCCTGCAACGTGCTCCCACTCCGCAGGCGCTGGCGGCCCTGGCCGAGTCGACAATCGAATCGTTGATCTACCCCGCGGGTTTCTATCACACGAAGGCGAAAAACCTCCGCGCTGCTGCCCGATTGTTGTTGCGCGAGCACGCGGGCACGGTGCCCACGGAGATGGAAGAGCTTCTGGCACTGCCTGGCGTCGGCAGGAAGACGGCGAATCTCGTCCGCAACCTTGGTTTCGGCCTGCCGGGGATATGTGTCGACACGCACGTGCACAGGATTTCCAACCGCTTCGGCTGGGTCTCCACGCGGACGCCCGGGCAGACGGAAGCGGCGCTGATGCGGGTGCTTCCGCGCCGGTACTGGATCAGCATCAACGAGCTTCTGGTACGCTATGGGCAGGAGGTGTGCGTGCCGTTGTCGCCCCGGTGCAGCACGTGCCCCGTGGTGAAACGCTGCGCGCGTGTCGGGGTCAGGAGGTCGCGGTGAAGGTCACGGCAGGCATTCTGGAAGAGAACGGACGCGTCCTGATCGCGCGGCGGAGACCGGGCAGGCACATGGCGGGCAAATGGGAGTTTCCCGGTGGCAAGATAGAGCCGGGCGAGACACCGGAAGAGTCGCTTGCCCGTGAGCTGTCAGAAGAGCTGGACGTGCGCGCGCGCGTGGGGAGCTTCCTCTGCCGTGCATTCTTCAACGGCGACGGGGTGAGCCTCGAGCTTCTTGTCTATCGGGTGGATGGCTTCGACGGCGAGCCGGTGCTGCGCGAGCACGAGGAGATCCGCTGGGTGCTGCCGCGGGAACTGCTGAGCTACGATCTTGCCGATTCTGATCGGCGGGTCGTCGAAAAGCTGTACGGTTGAGATCGGGGAGGCGGGAAGCCTCCCCGTTCAATAGACGCGGGAAAAGAGTCCTACTTTTTCACCTTTGCCTTCAGCGCCGCTTCCTTGAAGGTCTTGCTGAAAGTGAAGCGCGGCACCTTTGTGGCAGGCTTTGCGGGTATCATGATTTCCTGCCCGGTGAGCGGGTTGCGTCCCGGGTGCGCCGCGCGCGCAGGCCGCAGCCTGATGAACATCTTGCCGATCTTGCCCAGGGCCACGCGCTCGCCGCGCATGACGCCGGTCCCGACGATGTCGTAGAGATCCTCGAGGACCTGCTTGATGTCCTTGCGCGACACGCCGTTCTTCTCCGCCAGGTAGCCGATGATCGATGTACCGGTAAGCTTCTCGGGTGCCTTGACCGCAGTCTTTTTCGCTGGTGTCGTTGCCACTTCTCTTCCCCTCCCATTGGAGTACTTGGTGCGACCCACGGCCGCATTGATTCAGCAAGAATATAGCGACGGCAGATAATTGTAAATAGGTCGTAGCCACGGAGGGCGAGGGCGAGCGAGTACAAGGACGTACGTAAGCGAGCCTTGGGCTGGCCGGGATTGACACTGCCCAAACCTGCCGATACATTAGATGGGCTAGAATGAAATGAGCATACATCACTGTTTTGAACGTGGCACGGTGGTGGCCGATCTTCACGGCACCGACAAGTACGAAGCCCTTCGGCAGGTGATCCACCAGGCCCCAGTCTTCAAGGAAATCAGCTCCATCGATTCGTTCGAAAAGGCCGTGATCGAGCGAGAGAAGCTGCAGAGCACCGGCCTCGGCCACGAGGTCGCTGTCGCGCACGGGCGCGCGGCCGGCGTGAAGAGAGTGCTGATCGCCCTCGGGGTGTCGCGGGAGGGGATTGCCTACGAATCGCCCGACGGCCAGCCCGTGCGGCTGCTCTTCGTCATTGCCTCGCCGCCGCAGGTCTCGCTGGACTACCTGCAGGCGCTTTCGACACTCGTGCGTTGCCTGCGTCATTCCCAGGTGCGAAACGATCTCCTGACCGGCAACGACCCGGCCGACATCGAGGCGCGCCTGCGCGCCGCATTCGCGGCCGGGCTCTCCCCGGTGTATCCCCTCGCAGGGCGCGAGCCCTGCTCCGCGACCGGCTAGCCCGTTATGCTGCTCGTCCCCGCGATCGATCTTCGCGCGGGCCGCTGCGTCCGTCTGCTCCAGGGAAGCTTCAGCGAAACCACGCGCTACTCCGCGGACCCCGTCGCAACGGCACAGGGCTTCGAGCAAAGCGGTGCACGATGGATCCACGTCGTCGACCTGGATGCCGCCGAGGGAAAGGGTGCGGAGAACCTGCGCGTCATCGAGCGAATCCGCGGCGCGGTGACATGCGCCGTGCAGGCCGGCGGCGGTGTGCGTACGCGGGAGCAGGCGGCGCGGCTCATCGACCTGGGCATTGACAGGGTCGTCGTGGGCACGACGCTCATCCGTTCACCCGCGCTCGTCGCGGAATGGACCGCGGCGCTGGGGCCGCGCTTCGCGGCGGGGCTCGATGCGCGCGACGGGCGCCTCCGCGTGGCAGGCTGGACCGAGGACGCGGACCGTACCGACACGGACGTGGCGGCGGGTCTTCTGTCGCTTGGTATCACGTGGCTCATCTACACGAACATCAGCAGGGACGGAACGATGGCGGGCCCGGACAGCGAGCGGACGGCAGCGGCTGCGCGGGCCGCGGGGCTGCCGACGATACTCTCCGGCGGGATCGGTTCAGAGGAGCATGTCGACCAGGTGGCGGAGAGACGCGATCCGCTGGTCGTCGGCGTCATCCTTGGAAGGGCGCTCTACGAATCACGCATCGACCTGGGCCGCCTCTGCAGGCGCTATCCGCAGGGGGAGCTCAGTGGCTGGGATTCCCCAGCAGCAACATGATCTGCTCGGCGGTTTCAAGCGGTGTCTTTCCATCGGTCTCGACGGGCATTCCCAGCTCTTCGTAGATCGCCTGCCTGCCCTGGTACAACGCGCGTATGGCGTCCTCGCTCTGCGAAAGAAGCGGGCGCCCGGCGTGATTGCCCGTCCTCTGCAAGGCATCCGCGAGGGAAACTCTCAGGTGGACGACCGTGGAGTCTTGACCGGCGAAGAAGCTCCGAAGCGATGGCTGCGTCGGTGCTCCTCCCCCCGTCGCCACGACGATGCGCGTACGGGCGGCAAGCTCCCCGATCACGCGCGATTCCCATTCACGGAAAGTGGCTTCGCCACTGGTGCGGAAAATTTCGGCGATGCGCGCACCCGCGCGCGCCTCCACGAATGCGTCCGTGTCGACGAAGTCCCATCCGAGGCGTTCGGCCACGATGCGGCCCACCGAGCTTTTTCCCGACCCCATGAAGCCGATGAGAACGATCCTCTTCGGCTTCACGCGCCGCCTTCCCCGCAGAGCCTGTCGATCACGGCGGAAAGCTCCGGCACGCCGCGCGCATAGCGGATGATGGCCTCCAGGTAGCCCGCCGGCTCCCCGGTATCGAGGCGCTCTCCCTGCATGCGGTGAAAGACGACCCTTCCCTTGCGCGCCAGGGCAAGAACGGCAGGCGCGTGGTAGAACTCGCCCTCTCCATGCCGTCCCCATTCCTCTTCGAGCTGGTCGAGAAAGTCCGGCGCGTAGAGGTACCTGCCGATCGACACTTCGCGGCTGGGCTCCGTGCCCGGAGCCGGCTTTTCCACCATGCCCGTGACGTGCTTTCCATCCGTCGCGATTGCGATCACGCCGTAGCGGTTCAGTCCGGGGGGATCGTGCTCCGTGGCGAGCACGGTGCAGCCCGACTCTTCGTAGGCCTGGACGAGCTGCCGCGCGAGCGGCGGCTGGCCGACATGGATGTCGTCGGGGTAAGCGACGACGAACGGCTCCCGGCCGACGAACGGCCGCGCGAGCATCAGCGCATGACCCGTGCCGCGCATCTCGCCCTGGCGAACGAAGTAGAAGGTCGCGCGGGGCGGCGCGATGGCCTTGAGCTTCTTTTCGTCGCCTGCCGCCGTGAAGACGGCCTCCAGCTCGCGCTCCCTGTCGAAATAGTCCTCCAGCGACTTCTTCCTGCGGGAAGAGATGAAAAGGATCTCGGTGATGCCGGAGGCGACGAGCTCTTCCACGATGAAGTCGATGGAAGGACGGGTGACCAGCGGCAGCATCTCCTTGGGGATGGTCTTGGTGACGGGAAGAAAGCGGGTCCCGTATCCCGCGGCAACGATGACGCCCTTCATGCCGGAGAGTATAGCCGAAACAGGCTTTTGTTGACGAGCGGAAAGGATTCCGATAGTGTGAGTGATCCGCGGAAAGGCCGGGGGGGAACATGAAGATCTGGATCAAGCTGTTAATCGGGTCTCTGATCGGGCTGACGCTCGGTTTTTTCATTCCCGTCCAGGCCCAGGGTTTCTTCGATTCGCTCACGAGCGTCCTGGTAGGCATCGGCCGTTATGCGCTCTTCCCCTTCATCTTTTTTTCGCTGGGCATCGGCACCTCCGAGCTGCGCCAGGAAAAGCGCCTGGGACGGGTCTACCTGTCGCTTTTCAAATACCTCGCACTCGCCGCGGCGCTCCTGATCGTGATCGGCACATTGTCCGTGCTCGTCTTCCCGCCCGAGCGCATCCCCATCACGGTGGAGGCGGACAAGTCCTTCACCGCAGTGAGTGTGCTTGACGGCCTGCGCAGCATCTTCCCCGGCAACCTCGGGAGCGTTTTCTATTCCAGCGGCGACTTCCTGCTGCCCGTGATGGTGCTGGCCTTCCTCCTGGGACTCAACATGGATTTCGACCGGCAGCTCACGCGCCCCGTCGTGCAGATATTCGACTCGATGTCGCGCATCTTCTACCACTTGAACTCGCTCGTCGTCGAATTGTTTGCAATCGCGATGATTGCCATCGCGGCGACCCGCGTGTCCCACCTGGCGCATGCCGACATGGGCATGTACAAGCAGATCATCATCATCGTCACCGTGGACGTGGCAGTGGTTGCTTTCGGTGTCTTCCCGGGCGCCCTCTATCTCCTGGGAATACGGGAGAATCCCTACCGCTGGCTGTACGCCTCGATAGGGCCTGCCATTGCGGGTCTTTTCACCGGCGACCAGTACATCTCCCTGGGTGTTCTTACAAAGCATGGCAAGGAAAGCCTCGGGGTGCCGCGGATGGTGGGCTCGGCCGTGTATCCTGCATTTGCCGTCCTGGGCCGGGCAGGCACGGCCATGGTGTCCAGCGTCGCTTTCATCCTGATCCTGCGCTCCTATTCCAGCCTGGAAATCACCTTCCTCCAGACCCTCTGGGTGATGTTCTTCTCCTTCGTTGTCTCATTCGTCCTGGGAGCGGTGCCGGGCAATGGTGCATTCTTTTCCATCTTCATGCTCTGCAGTATCTATGCCAAAGGGCTGCAGGAGGGATACCTCATCCTGAAGAACATCGCCCCGCTCCTGGTGAGCTTTGGCGCCTTCATCGACGTACTCTCCTCCGCGTTCGTCTCCCTGCTGATCGCACGGGAGGAGAATGTCTGGACCGAGGTGGAGACGGAGAACTTTATTTAGACGGGGCCTGCGCCTGCGGTCCCAGGTGGACGGCAAAGCCGACCCCCGCGGACACCATGAACTGGTCGAAGAAGGACTGGGAAAGTCCGTCCCAGAGATGGAAGAGCGGGTAGAAGGCACGCACGTTCAGGACAAGATCCACGGGCGCGGTGAGACGCCATCGAAAGAACAACCTTGTTTCAGGATAGAAGAATCTCCCCAGGCCGTAAAAATAGGCCGGCGCCGCGGCGCGGCCGCTGACGCTGTCAGGGTTCTGGTTGGTGAGCTCGAAGGGAAACCGGAAAAGAAAGTCCAGGCCGACGGCCCCTCCCAGTGCAATCGCCTTGGATACGTCGAAGCTCAGCCCCGCCTGGGCGCTCAGGAGCACGCCGATGGCGTAGAAGCCGGCCCCCGTCTCGTAGACCGTGGGAATGACCGTTCCGTCCGCGCCTGTCCACTCGTAGTAGTCCCCGTACAGCTCCAGGCCCGGCTCGAGGAAGAAGGGCCCCGCGATGCGCAGCGGAAGCGACACGCCGATAAGATACGTCGTGGAGGGATTGGGGCCGTCAGCGACCCAGGCCGCAGGCGGCACGGTGCCGATCCACAGGAAGCTCGTGTTGGCATCCAGCTCGTCTATTGAGACGGCGGAGAGGGGAAGGGCGACGACGAGCAGCATGAGGACCGGGAATGCACGACGGATGCTCATGAAAAAAGTATAGCACGCGCGCCGGAAATCGTGTAAGGTGCGGAAGACCCGACATAGGAAGGCTTCGTCAAGGAGGCAGGGAATGAAGGTGCAGCGAAAAGGGCTTGTCATCAGCGTTGTCACCCTTGTGCTGATGCTCGGCGCATTTGCGCCCGCATGGTCCATGGACAACGAAAGCCCGGTGACATTCGATATCCCGCTGCGGTGGCTCGGCGCGGACCTCGGTGTCGGCTACCGTGGGCTCGCGCTCCTGCCGGGCGTTGACACGACCTTCTGGGTATATGCCGGCGGCGGGTACGAATGGATGAACTACTTCCGCGATTCGTCGGGAGCCCTCCTGGGGCCCGGTTCCGTCGCCCCGGGAACCGAAGATACCAACAACACTTTCAACCGCTGGGAGGCGGCATGGCGGCTGGGAGTGGATCAGGGATTCCTCTGGAACGAGCGTACGAAGACGAACCGGTTCGAGGCTTTCTTCTTCTACCGGGGCGTCTACGACGACAACATGATTTCAGCGACCATTGTGCCCGCCCTCTTTTCTTCAGGACTCCCGGACAGAACAGGAGGGCTCCTGAATACCCTTCAGTTCGGTCTTTTCTATGACGACCTTCTCTTCAATGTAAAGCACAAGATATACGACGGCTTCAACGCGGAGGCGACCGCCGAATGGGGTCCGGGATTCCTCTTCAACACCATTACCGGCAACGCCGACTACATTCGATTCAACTTCAACGGGCGTATCTTCATCCCGGTCTACGATGCAGTCCCGGACCGCGTGAGCAATCTCTTCAGCGTCTATGCCGGGGATTACGTCTCCGTCGACTACTCGGTGGGCTTGAATGGCGCACCTGTTCCCCTCTTCATCCGGCAGTCTTTTGGCGGCAGGGACCAGAAAACCGGCCTCGGGCACGCCGTGCGCGGGGTGGACACGGCGGCATATGACACGAACTTCAAGGCCGTGAACAACCTTGAAATCCGTGCCAATCTGCCCGCACTCTATTTCTCAAACCTCGTGCCGGGGATCGTCGCCTATTTCGACGTCGGCTACTACGCGCAGGTGGGTGAAGGTCTCGCCACCGTGCCGTCGGGCTTCCTGGCCTCCACGGGCGCGGGCGCCTACATCGACGTCTTCGACCTGGGGAGCCTTGCCCTGTACGTGGACTATCGACTGGACTCGCCGAACGCGGACGGCACGAACTTGATGACCTTCAAGCTCGAGTTCGGGATGCATTTCTAGCCCGGCGCGGTATACCGCGCCGACGGGGCCCCACGCGGCAGGCGCGGTACTCCGCGCCGGGAGCCGTGGGGAGCAGCGACGGGGCCCCTTGCGGCAGCTGGCTGTACTCAGACAGCGGGAGCAAGGGGAAGTGGCGGAAAAGGCGCGCGCCGACGGGGCCCCGCGCGGCAAGCGCGCTACTGCGCGCTGGGAGCGAGGGGAGTCAGAGAATGTTCGACGCCAGCTCGGCGAGCTTCGAACGCTCGCCCTTCTCCAGCGTGACGTGCGCGTAGAGTGATTCGCCCTTCATCCGGTCGATCAGGCACGTGAGGCCATTGGACCGGGAATCGAGATAGGGCGTATCGATCTGGTAGGGGTCGCCGGTGAACACGACTTTCGTGCCTTCGCCGGCGCGCGTGATGATCGTCTTCACNNCGTCGATGATGAAATAGATCTTGGACAGGTGCCTGCCGCGGATGTAGGCAAGCGGCGTGATCACGAGCTTGCCATTCTCAAGCATATCGTGGATGCGCTTGCTCTCCGCCGTGCCTTCCTCGAACTGGTTCTGGATCAGCGTGAGATTGTCGAAGAGCGGCTGCATGTA
>PMDT01000082.1:0-2420 GCA_003154555.1 Spirochaetaceae bacterium | reverse complement strand
GTCTGCTCCGCGTTGCGGGGCTCGATGCCGTACGCGCGCCGCTTCTGGATGTGCTTGAAGGCCTTGTCATCCGCGATGTAGGTGGCCAGCGTGCTTTTGCTCTGGTTCCTGATGATGTAATACTCATTGGGATAGGGGTTGCGCTCGAGTGAGAACTTGTCCCGCGCCACCATGCCTTCCTGGAAGAGCTCGTCGATCAGCGAGCCGTCGACATCGTCCAGAACGTACTTTCCCTTGTAGAGCTCGTCGATATTGCCGATCTTGCCCGTCTCATAGTCCTCCGCTTTGATGCCGATGCTTTTTGCCTTCATGCGGATATTGATGTCCTTGGACACCAGGTACACCCGGTCCTTGCCGTATTCGGATGCAAGGTGGAAGGCGAGGGCGATGATGCGATGATCGGGCTTGTCCTCCCAGAACACCTCGCCCAGCAACCCGTCCCGCTTCACGTTCGTCTCCACGACGAGGATCCCGCCGTTGCGCAGGGGTATGCCTTCGTTCAGCAGCTTGTCGCCGCCCATGGCGTCGAGCTTGCGGGAAAACTCGCGGGCGTTGAAATTGATGATCTCGTTGCCCTTTTTGAACCGGTCGATCTCTTCAAGGACCGTGATCGGGATGACGACGTTGTGCTCCTCGAAGGAGTTCATGCAATCGTGATCGTGCAGGATGACGTTCGTATCCAGAACGAAGATCTTGTTCGATCCTGACAAGAGGGCCATGCGGGTGAGTGTAGGCCGCCGGGCGACCGGGGTTCAAGGCCGCCACGGTATTCCGTGGCATTCGGGCGAGGCCGCGCGATCAGACGCCGAGCAGCTGGAGCGCCACGACGAGTGCTATCGCGGCGAGCACGGGAAAAATGGCGTTGCGCGCCTTCAAGGCGAGCCCTGCGGCGACAACGCCCGCCAGGAGGCCGATCCACGGCTTTCCCTCCACGACGCTGAGGATGCCGGGAAAGATGAGGCTTCCCAGCGCCGCGTAGGGGAAGTAAGAGAGCCACCTCCTGATCCAGCCGGGGAGCACGAGGTCCTGACCCAGCAGGAGCGGGATGACACGGGGCACGAAAGTCACCGCGCACATGCCCGCGATCATAAGCCAGATCAAGTCGTTTCCCCCCGCGCCGGCTCGGGCTCCGCGTCCTCCCCCAGCAGCGCGCCAATGAGGGAGGCGGCGAGGATGGCGATCACGATTCTCCAGCCGGAGGGAATCTGCGGGACGGCAAGGGACGAGCCCCATGCGATAGCGCCGCCTGCCACGGCAACGACGCCGTTGATCCACGACTTCTTCACGCCCGGCAGGAGTATCGCGATAAACATGGCGTAGAGCGCCACACCCATTCCCCTGGCGATGACCGCCGGGATGAGCGATGAGAAGCCGGCGCCGACCAGTGTCCCGCTCAGCCACGCGAGGTACGCGGTGAGCGCAAGGCCGGCAAAGCAGGCGGGCGTCAGCGCCGCGTCAAGCGATGCGACAACGAAAGTCTCGTCGGTGATGCCGAAGCCCAGGCCAAGGAGGGAAAACACGCGGCGCGGCCCGTGCGACGAAAGCGGGGGAAGCCTGCGCGACAACGAGACGCTCATGAGAAAGTGCCGGAAGTTCAGGACCAATGTGGCAAGCACGATGGCAAGCGCCGAGGCGCCGCCGGCAAGCAACCCCAGGGATGCGAACTGGCTCGCGCCCGCATAGACGAAAAGCGACATTGCGCCGGCCTGGAAAAAGCCCAGCCCTGCCTGCCGCGCCAGCACACCGAATGCCACCGCCATCGGCACGTAACCGACGGCGATGGGGATGCCGGCCCGGACGCCGCGCAGGAGCTCGTGTCTGGCCGTTGATTCCATGAGCGGGCATCCTAACCCGGACGGCGCATCGGTTTCCAGAGGGCCGCTTCACTCTCGTTCGGCGGCGGAGTATCTTGTACGAACATTAAGAGATCGAGGAGCACTGCATGGGGCTGATGACGGGAAAGAAGGGCATCATTCTGGGCGTTGCCAACGACAAGAGCATCGCGTGGGGCATTGCGCAGAAGCTGCACGCGGAAGGCGCATCCCTCGCATTCACCTACCTGAACGAGGTCTTCGAAAAGAGGGTGCGGCCCCTGGCGGAAAGCATCAACGCGGATCTCATCCTGCGCTGCGACGTGAGCAAGGACACGGAGGTGGAGGCGGTATTCACGGAGATCGAGCAGAAGTGGGGCGGGCTGGATTTTCTCGTCCATTCGATCGCCTATGCCGGACGGGACGAGCTGCGCAATCCCTTTTCCCAGACCAGCCGCGAAGGCTTCCGTGTCGCGCTGGACGTCAGCGCCTACTCGCTGATTGCCGTCTCACGATTTGCCGTGCCTCTCATGAAGAATGGAGGCTCGATCCTGACGCTCACCTACCTGGGGGCGCAGCGGGCAATGCCCAACTACAACGTCATGGGCG
>PMDT01000394.1 GCA_003154555.1 Spirochaetaceae bacterium | reverse complement strand
GACATCAACGGCGACGGCCTGCTCGATGTCTTCGTGAGCACGTCTGACGGCAGCGTGAACACCATCGACTATTTCAAGAACACGGGTACGTCATCGGCTCCCGCCTTCACGGATGAGACGACGAGTCTCGGGATCGATCTCCCTGCCGGCAGCGCATATGGCTACCCGACTTTCGTTGACATCAACGGTGACGGCACCTACGATGCGTTTGTCGGAGACGAACACGGTGACATCTACTACTTCAAGAACACGGGGACGCCCACAGCTCCGCAATTCGCGGCGCCGGTGAAAGATCCGTTCAACATCACTGCCGTTCCCGCCGGGCCCGCCGTGCCCGCATTTGTCGACATCGACCATGATGGGGATTTCGATCTTTTTGTCGGTGACGGCAACGGGGACCTCTGGTTCTACAAGAATACGAACTTCTGAACGCGGGCCTCAGGCGCGCGGCCATGCTGAAATGATCGGGCAGCGCTCTCCCATCTCGTAGGTGGGAAATCTCACCTCGATTCCGTCGTAGTGCTCCTCGAGCAGCGCGGTGAACTCAGGCACCGCCGGAAAATACAGCCGTGCCTGCTTGTCGCGGTACAGGTCGATGGTGCCCACCGCGCGCTGCGACCACCCCGGCTGGGGAAGACCCGCGGGATCGATGCCCGCACCCACCCATGCCGTCCAGATGTCGTGCTGCCGGACCCCGCGGGCGCTGTCCACCTGCAGGGACATCGCGAGCATCCACTTGAACGCGTGGAAGCTGCCGATGCGGCCGGATGCCGCCGCGGAGAGGACCTTATCCGGGCTCTCCTTCTTCTCAACCTGCGCGAAGTGGCGGTAGATAATAAGGCCGTCGGGCGGCTGCACGCGACGCAATTCCGCCATCAGGGCCCTCTGCGCGTCGGGGTAGGGGAAGAAAGCAAAACCGCCGTCCCCGATGACGAGGTCCTGCGAGCCGGTCCGCAGTCCTGATTCGAGCCAGTTGCCGACGACGCCGCGGCGGACACCAGGGAGGTCCCCCGGCCAGACAGCGCGCACCATGCCCTCCGCCTGGTCCATACCGATCAGCTCGATGGGAAAGGGCCAGCGCATCGTGACGATTTCCGGCGTGACGCCGCAGAGAAAGACAGTCGTCTTCTCCCGCCGACTCGCGCGGTGCCAGTTTGCCGCCATCTTCTGCATGACGCGGATGTCCTCCGCACAGGGCCGCAGCGGAGGGCCCCAATCGTTGAATCGTGCCGCCATGTCATTCCAGGTCGTGCGAAGGTCACCGGGCATTGTCAATTCACCTCAAGTTCGTTGACGACGATTTTCAACTTGCCGCCGGCGGGGCGCTCGAGCCATTCCTTTTGCTCCACCTCGACATGCACGGCGGGGCCGAGCTCGTTCTGCACGACACGCTGCATGAGCTGCGGGTTCTCCGGTCGCCAGTCCCGCGACGGAACGACCCGCAGGAGCACGAGGTCCGCTGCTTTCTGCACGATCTGGAACTGGCGCATGCCGCCCACCTGCCGGATGCCGAGCGTGATTCCCATTGAGGACTTTCGTCTGCCATCGGGAAGATGGAGGAGAGGATGACGACGCCCGTCTACAGCCGTCCACAAGGCGAGTCCCCTGCCGCAGGGGCACGGCTCAGTGGAGAGCGTGACCTCGTCCAGGATATCGTAGCGGATGAACGGGCAGAGGAAGCTGTGGAGGCTCGTGAAAACGAGCCGCCCCGTCTGCCCCGGCAGGCACGGGCGGTCTTCGGCATCCAGAACCTCCGCGATGATGTTCTCCGCATGGACATGGAGCCCCGCACCGGACGGACAGCTCGACGCCATGTATCCGCCTTCCATCGAGCTGTACAGGTTGCGCACGGGAACGCCGAAACCCGATTCGATCTTCCGACGCGACGATGCGGGGAGGGACTCGCCGACGGCCTGGATGATTTTCAGTTCGGGAAGTCTCTGTCCGCTCTCCTCCATGAGGTCGGCAAGGTACTCCAGGTTGGAGGACAGGCTGATGAGGTACTGCGGACTCACCTCGCGAAGCCACTCGAGCTGGCGACGCGGGTCCTGCCGGATATCCATTGCATGGGAAGGTCCCGTTTCAAGCAACGAACCGGAGACTTTCGTCCAGTACGGGCTGACGCCTCCTTCCAGCGCGCGGGGCAGTTTTTCACGATCCGTCGTGAGGAGCCGGATGGACGCCAGGCGTCCCCGCGGGTCCAGGCCGGCCCACTGGAGATCGCGCAGGAAGAACGCATTCCACCAGAGCCCGTCGCGGTCTGTTTTTCGCACGTGGATCGGGATCCCGTTCGTACCGGACGTGTAGCCGTCCCACGTTTCCACCATCGCGGGTGGCAGGGACTGCGCGCGGAGCTCATCCGCATGCTCCTGGTAGAGCGCACGGGTGAGAAGCGGCAGCCGGGAAAGCTCCGCCAGGCTCTCGATCGGGCGCTCCGAAAAGCCTGCTTCGGCCATGATACGTCGGTAGTACGGCACACGGGAAAAGCAGTGCGAGAGGAGAACCCGCAGCTGGGAGAGTTGCAGCGCGGCAAGCTTATCGGGTCGGAGCCATTGGGTCCGTTCTATCTGCCCATAGGCGGCCCATACCTGTGCGACCTCGGGCTGCGGGATCGGTGGCCAGGCGGTTCCCGACGGCGACCGGAGGTGGAAGAACTGCGACGCGGAATGCGTCGTCGGGTTGTTCGAATCGACGGGTGCCACGCGTCAAGTATCGTGAGAATTGCGCCCTCCCGGCAAGAACGGTGACGAAGCTTGCGCGGAAATACGTCTGTGCGGTTGCGAACCGAGAGATCGACGCATCTTCTGTATTCTTGAACGATGAACACATCTCGGGGCGCTGTGCGCGGAGCGCGCAACGCCCGCATGCGCAATTCTCCCGAAATCGTCTATGTCCTCTCCGGCGGAGCCGCCAAGGGGATCTGTCATCTCGGTATGATCGAGGCGCTCGAACGGGAGGGCATCAGGCCTGACTTCATCGTCGGGTCCTCCGCGGGCGCGGTCATCGGCGCGCTGTACAGCTACTTCGGTGACGTCCGGGGAGTCGTTGAGCGAATGAAAGAGGTGTTTTCTTCGGATGCGTTCGAAAGCTTCGAGAAGAAATACCTTGGTATCCGGCTGCCGCTCGATGGACATGCGCAAAAAGGGGTCAAGGGATTCTTTTCCGGTCTGTCTGAATCGCTGAAGAGCACGGTGCACATCGGAATGTCCCTGATCACCTCCGCGATGATTGCCGAGAAGGACATGGCTGCGATTTTCGCCGGGCTCTTCAAGGATATCACCTTCGAGAGCCTGAAAATTCCCTTTGCCGCCGTGGCGGTCGATCTCGCGGACGGTGTCTCCGTCACCTTCACCGCCAAAGGCGGCCGCGCACAGGATAGTCCGCTCACCACCCATGCGCAATCGGACGCGTTGATGAAGGCAGTCATGGCGTCTTCCGCCATCCCATTGATTTTTCCCGCCGTGCGCATCGACGGCCGCTCATTTGTGGACGGCGGAATCATGGCGAACCTTCCCGTCCGGGAAGCCGAGGCGATCTTCCGCGGACGCCAGGCCCTGCTTGTCGGTTTCGATGTCTCTGCGCCCGTGACAAAAGTCGACGAAGAGCTTTCCAGCATTGAGCTGGCGCTGCGTCTCCTCGACCTGGCGACGCGCAGCGCGCAGGCCGCGGAGAGAGAGCTTGTTGACGTCTTGTTCCGGCCGCTGGAGAAAGACTACCTGTGGTCGGCGTTCACCGAGTTCCAGAAGTTCATCGAGATCGGACGACACTACATGACACCCGACCGCGTCGCGGCTTTTCAGGACAAATACCGGGAAAAGTGTGTGGCGGGGGTCTCTCACGAACCGAATGTGCTGAAACGCTTTTTTTCACGGGCGAAAGTGAAGCAAATCGCCTCATAGCGGCAGGAATTGCACGAAAGGAGGAGCACATGCTCCAGAAGAAGGTTCTCCCCGGCCGAAAGGTCGAAGTCACATTCAGGATGCCCCCCATGGACGACGTTGTCGAGCTCTACCTGTGTGGAGATTTCAGCGATTGGCAGGCCAACGCGGTTCCCCTCAGCCAGGAAACGGACGGCACGTGGGTCGCAAGACTTGTGCTCGATGCGGGAAAATCGTATCGCTTCCGGTATTATGACAACCAGGGAAGCTGGCTCAATGATCGGGAAGCCGACGGGTTCGTCGCCAACGATTTCGGAAGCGAAGATTGCGTCCTCGATCTGACCAGGATGCATGAGAAAGCCGTTCATCCGTCAGGAAACACCGCCCCGAAGAAGCCGCCTGCGCGGAAAGCTCGCCGTGGTGAGTCGAAGACGGTAGCGGTCGCCCCTCGCACGAAGGCAAAGCGCTAGGCAGGAGAGATCCCCCACCGGCGCGGTCTGTCACGGGACGCGGCTTTTGCGCGAGCGGATTCCCCTCCGGCGGGATTGGGCGAACAGAAAGCCCATGATCCGATTTCGTTCGTTCTCAGAGAGAAAATCGAACTTGACGTGCAGCACGCGTGCGCTTTTCGAGACCCTGAGGACACGGGCGACAATCGTGAACTTGCCCATTTCAGGAGAAAAGGACAGCTCGAGAAGATCCCCTTCTTTCAAGAGCCCTCGAGGATTCTGGAGGCTTGCTCCTCCTCCCCCGAGGTCGAGGATGAAAGACGCCTGTGCGACTGCTGCATGCAGCGCCGGTCGGATGAAAACCGGGAGGTATTCCCTCCTTCGATGATACTTTCTTCTCTGCTTATACGTGATCTCGGCGGAGTGCTCGAGATGCACGGTATCCTCCATGACATCAATGATTCGCGTCGGGAAGGAGAAAATGCCGGCGGCATTGTGGAAGTAGAAGGTGAATGGCACGTCCCTGGCCGGAACCGGGGACGTTGAATCGAGCGTGACGAGCAGCGCGCTTGAGCGCTGCGCAACAAGCGTGCCACGCAATCGCGTCCCGTTGCCCGCGACCAGAAGGACCGGGGAGCCTTCGGGCAGGACCGTACTTGATGCCGGCACTTCCTGCGGCTGTCTGGCCTGGAAGCCGATCTTCGAGCGCAGTGTGCCGAGCTGGGTTTCAGGGACCTCCTCCGATTGACGCATCTTTCGCGTCGCCGCGTCAAAAAGGTGACGGTTGATAAGCAGGGAATGTCCGGATTCGCCGCGGTCGAGGTAGAGCGCAAGCCGCCCGAGAAGGGCCGTTTCCTCATCGGATAGGTCGATTTTCGCCAGGAGATGTTCCAGCATGTCCCGTGACCGATTCTCGAGCTCCCTATGCGCCTTGCGCTTCTGCGTGACAAAGTACAGGGCGACAACGAGAACGAGCGCGACAATCGCCACGAAAAACAGGACTATTTCGAGCGGTGTTTCCTGAAATCCCAGGGTGAGCGCGCTGAAGAAAGTCCCCGTTCCCGCCTGGCTGCCATCGTTCAAAAGCTGTTCTCCTTGCTGGGACAAAATAACAGGATTTTAGGGCCCGCTATGTGCGGTACACCACATAACCTTTCCGGCTTCCTGGCCACCTTATACCCAATGCAGAGATAGAGGCGACAGCCGTCCGCACAACGTGCGCGAAGTTGCATCGGGCGAGGAGGATCGTGTGTGCTGCTGGATATCCGCTGCCATCGGGTTCGTCTTCATTCCCGGGAGGGCCGAAAAAGGAACAGCATGAGCTCATCGACATCATTTGGGTCGTTGCTGTCCCTTTTAACACAGGTTGAAACGGCAGGTGCCGATCTTGTCCGCGATTTGCCCTTCACGGCAAGACAGATCAAGGGGGAGGCCGAGGATCCGATCGAGAGAATTCGTCGTGCGGTGGGCTTTCAGCTTCTGGGCATGGCGCAAAGGGCGAACGATCCGGCATGTCGCGACCGTCTCAATTCCACTGCCTCGTGCCTGGATGAGCGGTTGACAGCTATTTCGGATCTGGCCAATTCGGATCACATCAGACCCCTCCGCAGAATCGCGGTTGAAAAATATGACGCGCCGGTTCCCATCGAAGAGCGGCCCCTTCGCATTGGCGTCTACCCGCTGGCCGCAAACCCCCTCCACTGGGGCCACGTCCTGGTTGGTCTCACCGCCATGGGCATAATGG
>PMDT01000086.1 GCA_003154555.1 Spirochaetaceae bacterium | reverse complement strand
AAGTTCTGCCATCGCGTGGGCATGAGCTATGTCTCGTGCTCCCCGTACCGGGTTCCCCTCGCCAAGCTCGCGGCGGCGCAGGAAGCGGTCGCCGACCTTGCGAAGCCCCCGGCGGCAAAGGTGGCAGCGAAGAAAGTCGTCGTGAAGAAGGTTATCGTCAAGAAAGTCGTGGCGAAGAAGCCCGCGGCAAAGAAGCCGGCCGCAAAGAAGCCTGTCGCAAAGAAAAAGGCTCCCGCGAAGAAGGNNAAGGGCGGCGCAGCCGCAAAGAAGGCGGGAGTGAAGAAAGCTGCCGCAAAGAAGCCGATTGCAAAAAAGGCAGCCGCGAAAAAAGCAGTCAAGAAGATCGCAAAGAAGGGCGGCGGCGCCGCAAAGAAGAGTGGCAGGAAGTAGCGTTCACCCCGTCACGTCATGAACGGCCCGCCGCTCGAAGCGGCGGGCTTTTTTTCGCTCTTTTCGCCTTATCGGGAGCTCAGGATTTCTTTCACGCGGGCCACGAGCTCCGCGGGTGTGAATGGTTTCGGCAGGAACGCGCCGTCCGGCAGAAGGCCTTCCGCGCCTGAGATGAGCTGCTCCGAATAGCCCGACATGCAGAGCAGGCGCGTCGGCCGCGCCTCGGAGAGCACGTGCCGGGCGATGTCGATGCCGCGAACGCTGCCGGGCAGGACAAGGTCGGTGATGACCAGGGGAACCCCCGGGTGTCGGGCGAGCAACTCCATGCCTTCCGTGCCGGTGTCCGCCATGACGACGTTGTAGCCTTCCCGGGAAAGCGTGCGCCGCACGATATCGCGGATCGAGGGGTCGTCTTCCACGACAATGATGGTTTCGCCGGCTGCGGCCATGGGAACGGCATGGGGGGCCCGTGCCGCCTCTGCGGGAAGCTCGTCGGTGGCGGGCAGGTGGATCACGAACACGCTGCCCTGGCCGGGCAGGCTGCGGCAGTTGATGTGACCCCCGCTCTGCTGCACGATGCCATAGGCGGTGGACAGGCCCAGCCCCGTGCCCTTGCCCTTTTCCTTCGTCGTGAAAAACGGCTCGAAAAGCCGTGACAGCACCTCGGGTCCCATCCCCGTGCCGGTATCCGTGACCTGCATGACGCAGTAATCGCCAGGCGGAACGCCGGGCGCATTTTCCGCGGAGGCGACGTTCACCATCACCCGCTCCGTGAGGATTTCGAGCGTTCCGCCCTCCGGCATCGCGTCGCGGGCGTTGACGGCGAGGTTCATGATGACCTGCTCCATTTGCGCCGGGTCGGCGCGCACGCGCAACGGGACCGCGGAGAGACGGGTCTCCAGCGTCACGTCCTCACCGATCAGCCTCTGCAGCATGCCGCGCATCTCGGTGACAAGACCGTTCAGGTCGACGATGCGGAGCCGCAGGACCTGCCGTCGGCTGAAGGCAAGGAGCTGCCGCGTCAGGTCCGATGCCCGGCCGCTCGCCCGCAGGATTTCCGCCACCTCCGCGCCGCGCGGGTCGCGCGGGTCGAAGCTCGCGGCGAGCATGTCAGCGTATCCCATGATGGCAGTGAGCTGGTTGTTGAAATCGTGGGCAACGCCGCCTGCCAGTCGTCCCACGGCCTCCATCTTCTGGGACTGCAGGAGCTGCTCCTGCGCGCTTCCCAGATCCTTCACGCTCTGCTGAAGCTCCCGCACGAGATGTGTCTTTTTCCATGCCGCGGCGATCTCGTTGGCGAAGACCTGTATCGCCGGCACATCCTCCGCGCTGAGCTCAATCGATTGGACGGTGAGATACCCGAGCAGACCGTCTTCAAAGAGCAGGGGCGCGGTGATCGTTCCCGCGGAAAAGCTCGCGCGCGCGGAGGCGGGGAACACTCCCGCTGCCGCTGTTTCGAGGCCATGAACGCCTTCCGCGTCCAGATGAGGGCTTGCGTAGGCCCGGATGAGCGGTCCCCCCGACGTGCCCTTCAGGTGGAGGGCACACAGGAGCCCCGCCTTTTCCAGCTCCATGCCGACTGTGACCAGGACTGCGTCGGGAAATGGCGCCTTCTGCATCGCCAGGCCCACGTCGTTCAGAACACGCAGGAGCTTCTCCGTCCTGCGGCGCACGGTGAGCTCTTTCTGGAGGGCGTCGTAGAGCCGGGCATTTTCCAGGGCCACCGCGAGCTGACCTGCGACGGTCTGGAGAGTGAAGACGTCGAGGTCCGTGAAGGAGTCTTCTTTTTCGCTCTGCACGTCCAGGACGCCGCTCACGACCCCCTTGAGCATGATGGGCACGGTGAGCTCGGACCGCGTGCGCAGCTCCGCTTCCAGCTCGTAATGGTAACGGGTATCCTTGCGCACGTCGGGCACGCTCAGGGGCGCTCCGTGCGCCGCCACCCAGCCGATGATGCCCTCACGACCGATGCCGAGGCGAAGCGTGCCAACGCATTTCTCCAGCTCGGGCAGGGTCGTCGCGGAGCAGAGGAGGTCGCTGCCGTCCACGAGGAATATGCTCACCATGAAGTACTGAAAGGATTCGCGAATGACATGAATTGCGCTGTGGAGAAGGTCGGAAGGCGAAAGGATCGCTGTGGTCCGCTGCCCGATGTCGGCAATCAGCTGGAGGCGCGCCGCGCGCTCACGGTCGGCCTGGTGCGCGCGTTCTCCATCCTCCACCAGGCGCTGAAGCTCGCGCGTGCGTTCACGTTCCCGCGCATCCGCCGCCCGCCGCATTTTCTCCTGTCGCGGTGTCACGATCGTCAAATCGTACGGGCCCGCCGCCCGGTCGTCAAGCCATTTCCTCGCCGCACCGTCGTCGGTACGAGCGCCTGCCGTGGCACTGGCTTCTCCCTCTTCATGCGGCCGTGCTATAGTCGCCGGGAGGTTTGTGTTGGAAAAAGCGTGGCTCGGAGCGCATCGTGCGCACATGGCATTCTACCCGCTTCCGGCGCTGGGGATTTTCCTCGGATGAAGGAGAGCCGCTACCCGCCGGTTACCACCCTGAGCGCTGCGGCGCACAAAGCGGTGGTCCGTGACATCTTCGGCACCGTCCACCGGCGCTACGACCTGATGAACCACCTCTTGAGCTTTCGTCGGGACGTCGGCTGGCGGAACGCCGCCATCCGCCTGATGAGATTCGGGCCGGCGGGACGCTTCCTCGACGTCGCCACGGGAACGGCGGACCTCGCGCTCGCAGCCGCGCGCCGCTATCGCGGGATCTCAGTGACTGGCGTCGACATGGCCGTGCGCATGCTCCGCATCGGGATGCGCAAGGTGGAAGAGGCGGGTCTGTCAGGGAGGATTCGCCTCGTCGCGGGTGATGCCCTTTCCCTTCCTCTGACGGACGGCTCTTTCGAGGTATCAGCGATCGCCTTCGGCCTGCGCAATATCCCCGACAAGATCGGCGCTTTGAAGGAGATGGTCCGCGCAACGGCGCCGGGCGGCCAGGTGATGGTGCTGGAGATGACATTTGACCCGGCGCCATTTTTCCGGCCCCTGTACGGCTTCTATTTGCGGAAGATACTCCCGCGAATTGCAGCGCTCCTGCAGCCGCGCACCGGCACGTACCATTACCTGGGTGACTCGATCATGCATTTCCCCGGCCCCCGGGCACTCGCCGCTCTGATGCGCGAGGCAGGCCTGGAGGCGGTCCGCTTTCACCGGCTCACATTCGGCACGGCCTACCTGCATATCGGGCGCGTGCCGGGCGGGACGGCTCAACACCGAGGGGGCGTCTGAATGGACCTTGCACGCATCTTCGCACCGGTCGCGGAAGAATTGAAATCAGTGGACGCGGGGCTTCGCGCCCTCATGAAGCAGGTGGCAAGCCAGACGAGCGGCGCGGCATCCCCTTCCGCTCCACTCAGCGGTGTACCGCCGAAGGGCGGAGTTGGCGGCGTTTTCGCTCGTGGCAAGGCCCACATCCTTGAGGGGATCGTCCAGCACCCGTTCGCAGTTCCGGGGAAGAAGATACGGCCGGCGCTCGTGCTGCTCACGGCCCATGCCGTGCAATCCGCGCCGGGCGGGCATGCCCCCGACCAGGAATCCCTCATTGCGCTGGCCGGCGCCGTCGAAATCCTCCATGCGGCCTCCCTGGTCCACGACGACATCATTGACAACGCCGATTCGCGCCGCAACCAGGTGAGCCTGAACCGCAAATTCGGCAACCGGGTCGCGGTGCTTGCCGGTGACATCCTCTACACGCATTTCTTCTCGGTGATTACCGGCATGACACGCCTCCCGCACACGGAGCGTTTCGCGCTCCTGGACATCTTTCTCGACACAACAAAAGCGATGTGCATGGGTGAGATCATCGCGCAGGAGGTCGCCGCCGCGCATCGGCCGCTTTCGCTCTCGGAATACATCGAGATCGCCACCGACAAGACGGCCGTCCTCTTCGCCGCCTGCTGCCGGACCGCCGCGCTGCTCTGCGGCGTGCCCCCGGCCCAGCAGGACTGCATGGGGCAGCTGGGGCTGGATTTCGGTCTCGCCTTCCAGATGGCCGACGACCTGGTCGACAAGGACCACGGCCTGGACGAAAAAATCGACCTGCCGGCGACAACCGCCGCGCACGCCACCCGGGCGCGGGAGCTGATCGGCACGCTGTCCGCCGGCCCACACCGCGATTCCCTCCGCGATCTCGTGGAATACGTGATATCTCCCACGATTCCTTGACTCCCCGCCCGGCCTTCGATAGATTTGAGACCGGCCACCGGCGCCGGGAGCATTAGATGAGCGGAATTGCATCCTTGGCCGTCTACCTTGGATTAGTCGTCATCCTCATCGGCGTGCTCATGCTGGTGACCCACCTCTCGGGTGAGCGCCACTTCGAGCGTGGCACCGGGATGCCCTACGAATCGGGCGTGCCGCCCACCGGATCGGCTCGACTGCGGCTTTCTGCGGACTTCTATCTCATCGCGATGTTCTTCGTCATCTTCGACATCTCTGCGGTGTTCCTCTTCGCCTGGGCCGTGGCGGCCCGGGAGCTGGGCTGGCCGGGCTATGTCGCTGCTCTCGTCTTCATGGGTGAGACGGCGGCAGGCCTCGCGTACCTGTGGCGCCGGGGCGCCTTCAACTGGGGAGCGCGACGACTGCGGGAGCACCGGGAAAGGCATGGGATGAGCCGTGCAGGCTAAGAAAACGATACTCGGGAACGGCGCGCCGCTTCAGTATCCGGTCGGTCCCGGCAACGACGTGTACCTTGCGAAACGCCGTGACCTCATCGCATGGGGAAGAAAGTACTCCCTGTGGCCGTTCAATTTCGGTCTCTCGTGCTGCTACGTGGAGATGGCGACCGCCATCACCAGCAAGTACGACATCGCGCGCTTCGGATCGGAGATCCTCCGCGGCTCCCCGCGGGAGGCCGATGTCATGGTGGTGGCAGGTACCGTCTTCAAGAAAATGGCACCCCTCGTCCTGCACATGTATGAACAGATGATGCAGCCGCGCTGGGTGCTCTGCATGGGTTCCTGCGCGGGATCCGGCGGCATGTACGACATCTACANNCGGTGGATGTCTACATCCAGGGCTGTCCGCCGAGCCCGGATGCGTTCATGCGTGGCCTCGTCCTCCTCGGTGAGGCCGTGGCAACGGAAAAAAGGCCGCTGTCCTGGGTCGTGGGGCCGCAGGGTGTCGTGCGGACGGTGAAACCGTCCCTGCGGGACCAGATGCGCCCCGAACGCCAGCAGCAGACGGATCTGCGCTCGCCGGACGGCATTTAGTCGGATTTCGAATCGCGGGAGATGGGGAGATGATCGCAACGACAGGAATGCTGCTTGAGCTCTCCGAGCGATTCGGCGCGGACGCACTGGTCGTCCAGCCGACAAAGGATCTCATCCCCACGGTCTGGGCGGGAGCGGACCGGTTCCGCGATGTGCTCGCGTGGCTGAAGAGCCCTGCCGGCGGCGCCCACGCGATGCTGCTGGACATCACGGCGATCGATGAAAGGTCGCGCGCCCACCGGGAAGACCAGCCCGCCGCGGACTTCAGCGTCGTCTATCACCTCGTCTCCCTGGAGCGCAACCAGGACGTCAGGGTCAAGGTCGCCCTCCATGGCGAGCATCCTTCCATCCGCACCATCACCGACCTGTGGCCGAACGCCAATTGGTACGAGCGCGAGGTCTGGGACATGTTCGGCATCACGGTGGAGGGCCATCCCCACCTCACGCGCATCCTCCTTCCGCCGTGGTGGGAAGGGCACCCGCTGCGCAAGGAACATCCCGCGCGAGCGACGGAGATGGAGCAGTTTCACATGTCCTCGGAGGACGCCCAGAAGATGCTCGCGACCCTCGAGTTCAAGCCGGAAGAATGGGGCATGAAGCGGGAAAGCGGGGACCGGCAGTACATGTTCCTCAACATCGGACCGCAGCACCCGGCAACACACGGCGTCGTCCGGATGGTCGTGCAGCTGGATGGGGAGGAGATCATCGACCTGGTGCCCGAAATCGGCTTCCACCACCGCGGCGCGGAGAAAATGGGGGAGCGCCAGACCTGGCACACGTATATCCCCTACACGGACCGCATCGACTACCTCGGCGGCCTCTTGAACAATTTCCCGTACGTTCTGGCGGTGGAAAAGCTCGCCGGCATCACGATCCCGGATCGCGCGCTCGTCATACGGGTCATGATGGCGGAGCTCTTCCGCATCATCAGCCACCTTGTCTACTACGGTACCTTCACGGCGGACATCGGCCAGATGTCGCCGGTATTCTGGATGTTCTCCGACCGCGAGCGGGCGTTCGACATCGTGGAGGCGGTCACCGGAGGCCGCATGCACCCGGCCTGGTTCCGCATCGGGGGCGTGGCGCACGACCTGCCGGAGGGCTGGGACACCATGGTGGGCGATTTCATCCGCTACATGCGGAGGCGGCTCAAGGACTATGACAGTGCCGTCATGAAGAGCAGGCTCGTCAAGGCACGGACCGTCGGCATAGGGCTCCTTTCCGCGGAAGAGGCAGTGGCCTGGGGAGCGTCGGGCCCGATGCTCCGCGCATCAGGCGTGGACTGGGACCTGCGCAAGAAGCGGCCCTATGGCGGCTACGAAAGATTCTCCTTCGACTCGGTCACCGCCACGCACGGCGACAGCTATGACCGTCTGGTCGTGCACGTGGAGGAGATGCGCCAGAGCCTGCGCATCATGGAGCAGTGCCTTGCCAACATGCCTGCGGGACCGTACAAGTCGGATCATCCCCTGGCAACGCCGCCCCGCAAGGAGCGGACGATGCACGACATTGAAACGCTCATCACGCATTTCCTCGGCGTGAGCTGGGGACCGGTGATCCCACCGGGAGAAGCGAGCGCCGTGGCGGAAGGCTCCAAGGGCAATCATATGTATTACCTCGTGTCGGACGGCGGCACCATGAGCTACCGCACGCGCATCCGCACGCC
>PMDT01000001.1 GCA_003154555.1 Spirochaetaceae bacterium | reverse complement strand
CGGCGGGTTCCCGGCGGGCAAGAAGTGGCAGATGGCGCGTGCCTCGGCTGGCGACCAGAAGTACCTTAGCTGCAACGCCGACGAAGGCGACCCGGGAGCCTTCATGGACAGGTCGATCCTGGAAGGCGACACCTATGCTGTCCTTGAGGGCATGATGATCGCCGGCTACGCCATCGGCGCCAACGAAGGCATCATCTATTGCCGCGCCGAGTACCCGCTTGCAATCGAACGCATCAAGAAAGCCATCGAGCTCCTGAAGAATGAGGGGTTGCTGGAACATCCCGTCGGGCCCCACGCATTCAGTTTCACGCTGCGCGTGAAGATGGGCGCGGGTGCATTTGTCTGCGGGGAAGAGACGGCGCTCATGGCCTCCGTGGAAGGTCGGCGCGGCATGCCGCGGCCCCGGCCCCCGTTTCCTTCGGTGGAAGGACTTTTCCAGAAGCCGTCCATCGTGAACAACGTGGAGACGCTGGCAAATGTCTCCCACATCATGGGCGAAGGGGCGGAGAGCTTCTCCGCGATGGGCACGCAGAACTCCAAGGGCACCAAGGTCTTCGCACTCACCGGCAAGGTGGCAAACGCGGGCCTCGTCGAGGTCCCGATGGGCATGACGCTCCGCGAGGTCGTCTTCGACATCGGCGGCGGCATCCCCGGGGGAAAGGCCTTCAAGGCCGTGCAGATCGGCGGACCTTCCGGCGGCTGCATCCCCTCCGAGCACCTGGACATCAAGATCGACTACGAATCGCTGAAGACGGTCGGCGCCATGATGGGATCCGGCGGACTGGTCGTGATGGACGAGGACACGTGCATGGTGGACATGGCGCGCTACTTCACCGCCTTCATCACCTCCGAATCGTGCGGCAAGTGCATTCCCTGCCGCGAAGGCACGCAGAGGCTCTACGAGATACTGGACTCCATTGTCTCTCCCTACGCGAAGATGGCGGATGAGGAAGAAAACCTGCTGCGCTTCAACAGGGTGCTCAACATGGAAGGGCTTGCGCAGGTCATCAAGGACACGTCCCTCTGCGGCCTGGGGCAGAGCGCGCCCAANNACGCTGCGCTTCTTCCGCAAGGAGTACGAGTCGCACATCTACGACCGCAAGTGCCCCGCCCACCAGTGCAAGGGGCTCCTCACGTACGCCATCGACACCAACGCCTGCACGGGCTGCACGCTCTGCGCGAAGAAATGCCCGACCCAGGCGATCGTCGGTGAGAAGAAGAAGGCGCACTACATCGTGGACGAGAAGTGCATCCGCTGCGGCACGTGCCACGACGTTTGCCGGTTCAGCGCGGTCACCGTGAATTGAAGACAGGAAGCGAGGAAGATATGGCCACTTTGACGATCAACGGGAGGAAGGTCCAGGCAGCGCCCGGCGCCTCCATCCTGGATGCCGCGACGGCTGCCGGCGAGCGGATTCCCACGCTCTGCCATATCAAGGAGCTCTTCCCCAGCGGCGCCTGCCGCATGTGCGTGGTGGAGGTGAAGGGCAAGCCCAACCTTACCCCGTCCTGCGCGTTCCCCGCCGAGGAAGGCATGGAGGTGCAGACCCGCAGCCCGCGCGTGATCAACGCCCGGCGCACGATCATCCAGCTCCTCCTGGCCAGCCACCCCTTCGACTGCCTCACCTGCCCGAAGAACGGCTACTGCGAGCTGCAGACGCTGGCCTCCGAGTACGGCATCGATCGGGTGCCCTTCAAGGGCAAGACGCGGCACCACTACACCGATTTCTCATCGCCGTCGATCATCCGCGAGCCCGACAAGTGCATCCTGTGCGGTCGCTGCGTGCGCATCTGCGAAGAGATACAGGGCGTGGCAGCGATCGACTTCACGCGGCGCGGCTTCGATACGATGGTCCTCCCTCCCTTCGAGATGGACCTGAGCGAGACCACGTGCGTGAACTGCGGTCAGTGCACGCTCGCCTGTCCCACGGGCGCGCTGCACGAGGTGCGCGTCGTTGAAAAGGTGATGCAGACGCTCCAGGAGGGGAAGAAGTACCTCGTCGCGCAGGCCGCCCCGGCCATCCGCGTCTCCCTGGGCGACTTCTTCGGCCTGCCCCCGGGCACAAATGTGACGGGCAAGGTCGCCGCGGCGCTGCGGCGCATGGGCTTCCGCCAGGTCTTCGATACGGACTTCGCCGCCGACCTCACCATCATGGAAGAGGGAACGGAGCTCGTGAACAGGATCAAGAAAAACGAGAAACTGCCCCTGTTCACCTCCTGCTGCCCGGCATGGGTGAAGTACGCCGAGATCTATTACCCCGAGCTTCTGCCCAACATCTCCACCTGCAAATCGCCGCAGGAGATGATGGGCGCGACCANNCACGGCGAAGAAGTTCGAGGCGCAGAGGCCCGAGCTCTCCTCCGCGGCGGGAGTCGCGGACGTTGATGCCGTCATCACCACACGGCAGCTCAACCGCATGATGCAGATATTCGGCGTGCAGTTCGCAAGCCTCCCCGAGGAGGAGTTCGACAAGCCCTTCGGCGCGTCCACGGGGTCGGGCGACATCTTCGCCGCCTCCGGCGGCGTCATGGAAGCGGCG
>PMDT01000184.1:272-9338 GCA_003154555.1 Spirochaetaceae bacterium | reverse complement strand
GGGACGGCGGCCGGGAGAAGGCGCCCGCAGCCCTCTGCCGCAAGGTCATCGAGGCCCGGGACTCGGGCGCGAAGGAAATCACGATCTGGGGAGATGGAACGCAGACGCGCAGCTTCATGTATATCGACGACTGCACGAAAGGCATCGATATGATCATGCACTGTGAGAAGCTGCTGGCCACGCCCATCAACCTCGGCTCATCCGAGCTTGTCTCCATCAATGACCTGGCGACGATGGCGGAGAAGATCGGGGGCGTGAAGCTCACGCGGCGCTACGACGCCACCGCGCCGCGGGGCGTGGCCGGGCGCAACAGTGACAACACGATGATCCACTCCATCCTGGGCTGGGAGCCGGACACGCCACTGAAAGACGGGCTGGCGAAAACCTACCACTGGATCGAGCAGCAGTACCGCGACAAAAAATCGGGCAAGCGGACAGTGAGCTGACGGGCATGGAGCCTGATCTGTGCAGGGTCATCGGGCCGATCCCCTACCGCATGGCATTCGCGGGCGGCTGGATCGACCAGCCATTCGTCTCCCGGCTGAACCCGCAGCCGCCGGGCTCCATGGTGACGGTGGCGGTCGAGCCGACATTCCGATGGATGGATCGCTGCGGCATGGCCACCTCCACGCGGTCGGTGGCCATGCGCCACTGGGGTGGGCGGATGCCGGACGGAGACCCCGCCCGCCTTGTCCGGGAACTGTACGAGGCGGAGAATCGGGGCAAGGCCGAACCGTCAGGATCCCAGGACATGGTGGGACTTCTTTATCCTGGCGTGTGCCGCCTGGATTACGACGCGTCCGTGGAGGGCGGCGTGTTCCCGGGCGCCGTGGAGAGCTGCTCGTCGCCCGAGGTGGCACGGTGGCTGGAGCGGATCATCAAGGTGCTGCCCGTGGCACCGAGACCGGCAGGCTACGAGCCGCTCGCGGTCAGGAACCTCGACCCGGCGTGGATCGCGCGGCTGGGAAGATCGGGGCGCTCCTGCTGGGAGGCGATCCTGGCAATGGACGCCGCCGCGCTCGGTGAGTCGATGAACGAGTGCATGCGATGCTGGGAGGCGCTGCTGCCCCTCGTGGTCCGGCCGCCGGAATCACCCGTCGACCTGGCAGGGCTCCTGCGCTGCTACCAGGAGCGCTCTCACGGGGCGATGTACTCGGGGTGCGGCGGGGGCTACCTGTACGTCGTGAGCGAGCAGCCGGTGCCGGGCGCCTTCGGCGTGCAGGTCCGCACCCGGAGTGTCAGGGGTTGAGCATGGGCGCCGTTCTCGTCACCGGTGCATTTGATGATCTGGGAATCCGCCATGTACGCCTGCTGCACGAATGCTCGCGCGTCGGTGACGTGGTGGTCGGTCTTTGGTCGGATGCGGCAGTGTCTGCCGCGACGGGGGCCCTGCCGAAGTTCCGGTTTGCCGAACGGCGCTACCTCCTGGAATCCCTGAAGTTCGTGAGCCGCGTCGTTCCCGTTGAGAATCACCGCGAGCCGGAATGGCCTCCGGAGGCAAAGGCGCTGAATGTCGTCGCGGTAGGATGTGATCTCGGTGCACGGTCCGCGGAATCGGCGGCGGCACGCGCCGTCGCCGATTCCCTTCACGTTGAGCTGCGGGGATTCGGAGACAGGGACCTCGAGGGGTTTCCGGAAATCCCGGTCTCTTCTCCCGACCCGTCGCGGCGGCGTGTGGTTGTCACCGGGTGCTTCGACTGGATGCATTCCGGACACGTGCGATTCTTCGAGGAGGCGTCGGGCCACGGGGAGCTGTACGTCGTCGTCGGTCACGATGCGAACGTGAGGCTCCTCAAGGGTGAAGGCCACCCTCGATTTTCCCAGTATCACCGCCGCTATATGGCCGGCAGCATCCAACGTGTGCACCAGGCGCTCGTCTCCACGGGGTCGGGATGGATGGACGCGGAGCCGGAAATCGCCCTCACCGGCGCGCAGATCTACGCCGTGAATGAGGACGGCGACAAGCCGGAAAAGCGCGAATTCTGCCGCACGCACGGCCTGGAATACCTCGTGCTGAAACGAATGCCCGCGCCGGGGCTGCCGCGCCGATCCAGCACGGACCTGCGCGGCTTCTAGAGGCCCGCCCGGGGCGTTGCGGCCTCCGCGCGGGGAGTGCCGGAAATCCAACGTTTTGTGTCGAATTCTCGATTGTATTCAAGCCGGGGCCATGCCTTCATGGGCGGTGAGCAGGTTCCGCGCATGCAAGAAATAATTCTCGATGTCGAAAACGTATCCAAGAGCTTCCCCGGCGTGAAAGCCCTTGACCACGTCTCGTTTGATCTCCGCAAGGGCGAGGTTCATGCCCTGGTGGGGGAAAACGGGGCGGGCAAGTCGACGCTCATGAAGATCCTTTCCGGCGTGCACCAGCCTGACGAGGGTGTCATCCGCTTCAAGGGCCGCGAAGTGCATTTCCACGATTCCACCCAGGCACGGGATGCCGGCATCGGGATCATCTACCAGGAGCTCAACCTCATTCCCCACCTGTCGGTGGCTGCCAACATCTTCATCGGCAGGGAGCCGCTCACGCGGCTTTTCACCCTGAACGAAAAGAAGATGAATGAAGACGCCGTCGCCATCCTGGGACGGCTGAACATCCGGATCGACCCGACAATCACGCTGAACCGGCTCCCGATCTCCAAGCAGCAGATGGTGGAAATCGCGAAGTCCCTGTCGTTCGATTCCGAGGTGCTCATCATGGATGAGCCCACAAGCGCGCTCACCGAATCGGAGATCGACGAGCTGTTCACCGTCATCCATACGCTTCGCGACCGGGGGGTCGGCATCATCTATATCTCCCATCGCCTGGAAGAGCTCAAGCACATCGTGGATCGGATCTCCATCTTCCGCGACGGCCGCTCCGTCAGCACGGACACGTACTCCGCGATCACGATGGACACCATCGTCAACCGGATGGTGGGGCGGACCCTGGAGCAGAAGTTCCCCGCGCGGCACAACGTGCCCACGGAGGAGAAGATCCTCGAGGTCCGCGGCATCACACGCAAGGGCGTCCTGCACGACATCTCCTTCGACCTGTACCGCGGGGAGATCCTCGGCTTTGCAGGGCTGATGGGCGCCGGCCGCTCCGAGCTGGCACGGGCAATCTTCGGCGCGGACCCCATCGACGCGGGAACCGTTGCCATGAACGGGAAGAATCTCACGTCGCTCAGCCCCTCTGAATCCATCCGGGCGGGAATCGCCTATCTCTCGGAAAACCGCAAGCAGGAAGGGCTCGCGGTGAGGATGAAGGTGGCGGAGAACGTCTCCATGGCCAACGTGGCCGGCGTGTCCAGCCGCATGGGCGTGATCTCGCGCCGCCGCGAGCTGCAGGCGTGCCAGCGGTACGTGGATGAGCTGGCCATCCGCACCCCCAGTCTCACGCAGGTCGTCAACAACCTTTCCGGCGGGAACCAGCAGAAGGTCGTCGTGGCCAAGTGGCTCTTCTGCAATTCGAAGATCCTCATCTTCGACGAGCCCACCCGGGGAATCGATGTCGGCACCAAGTTCGCCATTTACGAGCTGATCGAGCGGTTGGCCCGTGAGGGGGTCGGGGTCATCATGATTTCCTCGGAGCTCCCCGAAATCCTGGGAATGACCGACCGCGTCCTCGTGCTGCACGAAGGAAGCCTTGAAGCCACCCTGGTGACGAAGAATACAACACAAGAAGAAATCCTCAACTTTGCGGCGGGTCTGGGCGGGAAGGCCGAAAGGCCTTTGAATGGCCAGTCGCGCCCGGTGGAAGAGAGCACCCAACCATGAGCGACACCAACGCACCACGCAAAGACCCACGCGGCCGCGACCTGGCCGCTGTTCCAGGACGATCCCGGATGGCGGTGGACAGGTTCCTCACGTTCGGCGCAGTGGTCGTGCTGTTCGCCGTGTTTTCGATCACGGCGAAGAACTTTTTCACCATGCGCAACGTCCTGAGTCTCCTCCTGCAGACCAGCACGACAACTCTCATGGGAATCGGCGTGACATTCACCATCATCACCGCCGGCATCGACCTTTCCATTGGTTCGGTGGTCGCCTTTACCGGCACGGTCGCCGTGATCGCCGCCATCGCCGGGGTGCCGATCTGGATCAGCTGGATCATCGGCCTGGTGGTCGGGGCCTTCTGCGGCTTCCTGAACGGTCTCATGATCACCGGGCTGAAGCTTCCGCCGTTCATCGCCACCCTGGGCATGACCTTCGTCGTCCGGGGCGTGGCCCTGACGATCACCAACGCCAACGCGTGGCCCGCGCCGGATGCGTTCGGCGCGCTGGGCAACAACACGCTCTTCCGCACCGGGCCCAAGTTCCCCGGCATTCCCTACCCCGTCATTGTGATGGCGATTGTTGCCGTGATTTTCCATTTCATCCTCCGCAAAATGCGCGTCGGCAGATACACGTACGCGGTCGGTTCGAATGAAGAGGCGGCCCGTCTTTCCGGCATCAAGGTTGGCCGCATCAAGATCATCAACTACATCATCTGCTCGACGCTCGCCGGCCTGGTCGGCGTGATTCTCGCTTCCCGCATGGTCACCTCGCAGCCCAACAGCGCAAGCGGCTACGAGCTGAATGCCATCGCCTCCGCGGTCATCGGCGGCACGAGCCTCATGGGCGGCGTCGGGACGGTCGGGGGAACGGTGATCGGCTCGTTCATCATCGGCATCATGACGGTGGGGCTCACCATGCAGGGGACGAACTATTTCATGCAGCAGATCGTGATCGGCGTCGTCGTGATCCTGGCCGTGGCCTTCGATCAGAGGCGCAACAAGTAGGAGACCGGGTAACGGTAATAAGAAACACCGCAGCCTGTATGGGCCGCGGAGTAAGTTCAGGGAGGTCGGTATGAAGAAGCTTCTTTTCATTCTCGTGGCGCTCGCCTTCATCGCCGGATTCGCGTCCGCGCAGGAAGTCGCGGTAATAGTGAAGACCGGCAACTCCAGCTTCTGGCAGAATGTCCAGACTGGGTGCTTCGATGCCCAGAAAGAGCTGAAGGCCAAGACCCCGAAGTTCTCGGTGACGTTCCTCGGGCCCCAGTCGGAGAGCAACGTCGCGGAAGAAATCAACATCGTGGAGAGCGCGATTGACCGCGGCGTCAAGGCAATCGTCCTTGCCCCGTCGGATGTCACCGCCCTGGTCCCCGCAGTGAAGAAGGCCAAGGATGCCGGCATCCCGGTCGTCATCATCGATTCGCTGCTCACCGGCGCGACGTCCAACTACGTCTCCTTCCTCGCCACCGACAACGACGCGGCCGGCCGCGCGTGCGCCAAGGCCCTGATCGACCTGGTGAAGGCCAAGACGGGAAGCGATTCGGGCAAGATCGCGGTCATGTCCTACGTCGCCGGCGTCGGCTCCGAGATTGGACGCGTGGGCGGATTCAAGGACTACATTGCGAAGAACTCCCACCTCACGATCGTGACCACGCAGTACTCGAACGCAGACATGCCCACGGCCCTCAACCAGACCACCAACGTCCTCGCGGCGAACCCCGACCTCGTCGGGATCTTCGGCGCCAACGAGCCGACGGCAGTCGGCATGGGCCGCGCCATCGCGCAGGCAGGTCTCGCGGGCAAGATCGTCGCCATCGGCTTCGACGGCAACGCCGCGCTCCAGGGCTTCATCAAGGACGGCACGCTGCAGGCCATCGCAGTGCAGAGCTCCTACAACATGGGGTACCTCGGGGTGAAGACCGCGTACGACGCCGCCTTTGCCAAGAAGACGGTTCCCGCGAAAGTCGACACGGGATTCCTGATGGTCACCAAGGACAACATCGATTCCACGGCCGCCAAGAACGTTCTCTACTAGACAAGGCTGCATTCCGCGGCCGCCCCTGTCCTCCCGGGCAGGGGCGGTCGCTCTTTTCTCTACTGGCACGCCGGCCCCGGATCGGGCTACGATGGGCGCGGCAAAGAACGGCACGCAGCAATGTACAGGTTCTTGATGGTGGACGATGAAGAGATCGTCCGCCGCGGTTTCCGACGCAAAATTGACTGGACCCGTCTCGATTTCGAGTTCCTCGAGCCATGCGAGAACGGGGAGCAGGCCATCGAGGCAATGGAGGCGCTGCGTCCCGACGTTATCATGACGGACATCGCGATGCCCCACGTGGATGGACTGGGCGTCGCCGCGTATGCCGCGGAGCACCACCCCGAGATCGTCATCGTGATCCTCTCGGGGTACGATGAGTTCGAATACGCCCAGAAGGCAATCAAGAGCAACGTTTTCGAATACGTTCTCAAGCCGGTCACGTCCCGCGATCTGACCGGCCTGCTCGGGAGGCTGAAGGTTCGCCTGGATGCCATCCAACGCGTCCGCGAAGAGTCCCAGTCCCTCGAGCGGCGCGCCGAGGCCGGCGTGAGCCTTCGCCGGACGCGGACCCTGCTCGACCTTGTGAGCGGCCCGGCAGGGGCGATCACGGACACCGTGTTTCAGGAGATATTCGGTTTCTCGCCGCAGGGACTTGCCGGCGCCGTGGTGATTGCCAGGGACGACCCCGCCGGTCGGGGGGAGCGCGACGTCTCGACCTGTCTGGCAACGGCCGCCGCGGAGGTCGCAGGCTCCACCCGACGCGTGCTCTGTTTCTCCCCCGGCGAGGGAAGGGAGGCCGCCCTTGTGCTGGAACAGGACCCTGTTTCCTGCGACCGGCTGGCGTTCGCCATAGCGACAAGGGCGGTCACCGCCGATCATCCTCCGTCTTCAGCATCGGTTCCGATCGTCGCAATCGGCCTGCCCTGCGAATCGTGGCGCGGTACGGCCCGGAGCTTCGCCGAGGCGTCCGCCGCGCTCTCGTACCGGCTCGTTTCGCCGCCGGGAGTAGTTTTCCGCTATGGGAAGAGGCGCGAGGACGACCCGAAGACTCTCGACGGGATTGTGGAGCAGAGAGAGCGGACCTGCCGCGTCACGGTGGCCGGCGAGTCGGAGGAGGTGGCAATCCAGGCAGCTGCCTTCGCGGCGCTCCTGAAGGAAGCCGGCATCTCCCCACAGCGGGTCCGGCACGAGATCGAGGCGCTGTTCGCAGTCGTCCTGGACGCGTTGGGCGACCTTGGTATCTCTCCGTCGGCCGTGTCCCAGGGCCTGCACCTGGACACCGACCTCGCCGTGCAAAGCCTTTGCACCGCGGAGGAGGTGCAGGCCCTCCTGGTCCGGCTGGCCTCCTACGCCGGCTCGATCCTCGACGGCCGCAACCTTCCCGCCCCGGAATGGAAAGTCCGCGATTTCAAGGACTACGTGGCCCGGCACTACGGGGAGCGTGCGCTTTCGGTGCAGACGATCGCGGCGAGCCTTTCCATCAGCGCAAGCTACCTTTCCAAGCTGGTGAAACGCCATTTGGACCGAAGCGTGGTAGACTATCTCATCGACTACCGCATGGAACGCGCCAAGGAGCTTCTCTCGACCTCTGACCTGATGGCCTACGAGATCGCCGAGGCCACGGGCTACCCGGACGCGCAGTACTTCAGTACCGTGTTCAAGAGGCACATCGGGATCACGCCGACGGAGTTCAGGGCCCAGCGGAGAGGCAAGACACCGCCGCCATGAAGATCCGCCGCATCCAGGACACCCTGACCCGCGCCTTCGCCACTCTCATCGTGCTCGCTCTGGTCCTGCTCGGGACGCTGTCGTACTATTACCTGCACAAGATCCTCATCCAGAACGCAGAGGAAACGACGATGCAGCTGGTGAGCCAGCTGAACCGCGTCATCGAGAACTATATCAGCTACATGGACGACATCGCCCTGATGGCCATCAACAACGCGGACGTCCGCGCGTTCATGTCGCACCCACGGGCAGATTCTGCCGAGCTGCGGGGAAAGATCGAAGCGACGTTCGAATCTCTCCGGACCGCCCGCCGTGACATCGATTCCGTCTTCGTCATCACCCGGGACGGGCGCGCTATTGCCGCGACCACCGGGGGGGCGCTGAACCCCACGGTGGACCTCCGGCAACGGTTCCGGGAGCTGCAGGCCGGGGTCGTCCCGGACCGGCCGTCGGTGTCCTCCGCGCACGTGGAGAACCTCGCGGACTACCGCTATCCCTGGGTTATCTCCCTCGTTCGCACCCTGCCCGCCGCACCGGGCGAAGAAAGCCCCGGGCTCATCCAGGTCGACCTCAACTACGAGATAATCGCGCGGCTGTGCAAGGACATCCAGCTCGGCACCTCCGGGTACGTGTTCATCCTCAGCCGCAGCGGGGACATCGTGTATCACCCCCGTCAGCAGCTCATCTACGGGAACCTCAAGTCGGAGCGGATCGCGGACATCATGTCGCTCCATGGCGGGAACCTCAACGCCGTGGTGGACGGCCGGGCCATCCTCTACACCGTGGTGAGCTCGAAGGAGACGGGCTGGGATGTCGTGGCGGTCTCATATATGGACGAGCTGTTCCGCGCCAGCCGGCAGGCCGAGTACGTCTTTCTCATGCTCTCGCTCCTTGTCCTGGTGGCGGCCATCGCCGCCGGGGTGGCGATCTCCTCCAACATTTCCCGGCCGATCGAGAGCCTGCGTCATTCGATGCAGGCCGTGGAGAACGGCAACTTCGACATCGACATCACCGTCAACGCGCGCAACGAGATATACCAGCTCGCGCGGGACTGCGACATCGCGGTGAAGAAGGTGCGCGACCTGATCGAACAGAACCGCGGCGAGCAGGAGCTGAAGCGGAAGCTGGAGCTGCGGTCGCTGCAGGCGCAGATCAACCCCCATTTTCTCTACAACACGCTGGATTCCATCATCTGGATGATCGAGCTCGGCGAAACCGAGCAGGCCATCGACATGACCTCCTCCCTGGCGCGGTTCTTCCGTATCGGGCTCAGCCGCGGAGATGAGACCATCAGCGTCCGCACGGAGATCGAGTACATGCAGACATACCTGCAGATCCAGAAGCAGCGCTACAAGGACAAGCTGTCATATGAGATCGCCTTCGCGCAGGACCTCTACGAGTCCCAGATCCTGAAGCTCCTTCTGCAGCCGCTGGTGGAAAACGCAATCTACCACGGGATCAAGAACAGCGAGGGGCCCGGGCTCATCCGTATTGACGGCACACGCGACGGAGAATCGATGGTAATCCGCATCAGCGACAACGGCGTGG
>PMDT01000184.1:0-261 GCA_003154555.1 Spirochaetaceae bacterium | reverse complement strand
TCCTGCTCGCGGCGGCGGTCCTTGCGGCCATTTCCCTCACCGTGCTGTACCGCGGGCCCCGGCTTCTCAACCCTGTCTCCGCGACAGTGCGACGGGTGATCGTCATCTTCAAGACGGTGGACTTCCCTCACAATCCGTTCTGGGCCAATGTGAGGGATGGAGTCGCGTCCGCCGGTCAGGACTTCGGCATTGCAGTTTCGATCCGCGGGCCCGCCGTCGAGACCGATGTCGCGGGGCAGATCAACATCGTGCGCCAGGCCA
>PMDT01000201.1 GCA_003154555.1 Spirochaetaceae bacterium | reverse complement strand
CACTTCCGTTTCCAGTGCCACGGGGAGACGGTGCTCCACCTGGAGATATCGCTGGGCTACCAGCATCGGGGCATCGAGCGCGCGCTCGCCGGCGGCCCGGACCTGCGCTCCGTCCACTATGCAGAGACACTGGCAGGTGACACGTCCATCGGGCATGCCATCGCCTACTCGGAGATCCTCGAGTCACTGAGCGGTGTCCACGTCCCGGCCCGGGCGCATGCCATTCGCGCCATCGCGCTGGAGCTGGAACGGATCGCCAATCATATCGGCGACCTGGGAGCCCTGGCGGGCGATGTGGGCTTCCTCCCCACCTCCTCCTGGTGCGGCAGGATTCGTGGCGACGTTCTCACCATGACGGCCCTGATCTGCGGCAGCAGATTCGGTCGGGGCCTCGTGCGGCCGGGGGGCGTTGCCCGCGACCTGGACGATGCAATGATCGCGGAGCTTCGCTCGCGTCTTTCGCTCATCGCGCGCGACGCCCAGGGCGCGTGCGCACTGCTGTGGACCACGCCGTCGGTGCTTGCCCGATTCGAGGGAACGGGCGTGCTCACGCGCGCGGCCGCTTTCGGGATCGGCCTCACCGGACCGGCGGCGCGCGCCTGCGACATCGACCGCGACGTCCGCCGCGACCATCCCTCGGGTATCTGGCGCTTCTCCCAGGTGCCTGTGTCCACGGGACGGACAGGCGACGTCTTTGCCCGCGCATTCGTGCGGTGGCTGGAAGTACAGAGATCAATCGCGTTCATCGAAGAGCAGCTTTCATCGCTGCCCGGCGGCGATGTGATGATCCGGGTCGGCGCCCTTCGTCGAAACGCGCTCGCTGTGAGCCTCGTGGAGGGGTGGCGCGGCGCGATCTGCCACGTGGCGATCAGCGACAGCCGCGGCGCCTTTCTCCGGTACAAGGTCGTCGATCCGTCATTTCGAAACTGGTTCGGGCTCGCCCTGGCGATGCGCGGACAGCAGGTGTCGGATTTTCCCCTGTGCAACAAGAGCTTCAACCTGTCCTATTGCGGGACCGACCTGTGAGGGAGGCGGGATGCTGAGGATCATCAGGGAACGTCTCCTCCAGGGATACCGCACCATGCGCTACCCCAGGGGAAAGGCACCCGAGCTGCCGGAGCGCTTCCGCGGCCTGCCCGTGGTCGATGCGGACAAGCGCGTCGGCGGCTGCACCGACTGCCGGGAGGCGTGTCCCACAGGGGCCATTGCGCTGGATACCGACCGGCGACTCGTCCTCGACATGGGCCGCTGCATCTTCTGTGGCGCCTGCGAGGCGGCCTGCCCGCAGGGAGCCATCAGGTTCACGCGCGACTATCGCCTGACGGCCCGCCGTCGTGCCGACCTGATTGTCGGTTCCGAAGGATTCAGTCGGGCGGAGGCCCTTGCGGCGCGCCTGCGAAGACTCCTGGGGAGATCGCTCCGCCTCCGCCAGGTGAGCGCGGGGGGCTGCGGCGCCTGTGAAGCGGATGCGAATGTCCTCTCCACCGTGGGGTGGGACATGGGCAGGTTCGGCATCCAGTTCGTCGCCTCTCCGCGGCACGCGGACGGTCTCCTGGTGACGGGACCTGTCACGAAGAATATGCGCCTGGCGCTCGAGAAGACCTGGGAAGCCATCCCGGAGCCGAAGATACTTATCGCCTCAGGATCCTGCGCCATCTCCGGCGGCATCTTTGCCGGCTCTCCCGAAACATCCGACGGCGTCGGAAACATACTTCCCGTCGATCTCTTTGTGCCCGGTTGCCCCCCGCACCCACTCACTCTCCTGGACGGGCTTTTGCGACTGCTGGGAAAAATACCGTAGGCCAGCTACCGTCGGGTTGACGCTGCTCCCCTTGTGGGTAGCAGGCACGTTTACAGCCTCGCACCCGCGGGGGCTGAGATACTTCGAGACCTGGTCGGGCAGTTCGACGAGGCAGAAGCCGCGAAGGACGACGAGTTCCAGGTCAGGCTCGCCTTCTTCGACCTGCTGGAAGACACGGAAAAAGCGCGCATTCTCGGTCTGCGTCGCCGGGCCCTGGAACAGCGGATCGAGCATCGACGCACGATACACGGCGACTACGCGCAGGATTACGACTCCCCGTGGGTGCGGCGCCTCATGGATTACGAGCAGAAAAGGCTTGCCCAGGAACTGGCCTGGATCCAGGAGCTGGAAGGGATCGTGGCGTCGACGGGAGGTGCGGCATGAGCGGCGGGCCGATTTCGCCGGCCATCGGGGCACCCCGCATGCCGTTTGTGGCGCAGCTCGGCCTGCTCATGGGTCCGTTCCTTTCAATGGTCGACAGCAACGTGGTGAACGTGGCGCTTGCGCCCATTGCCCAGTCGCTCCACGGGTCCCTGCACGACACGCAGTGGATCGTTTCCGGGTATCTGCTCGCGCTTTCAGCGGCCCTCGCGGCATCCGCGTACCTCTCAAAGCGTTTCAGCACGATGCGGGTCTACCGCGTGAGCCTTGTCGGCTTCCTCATCGGCTCCATCCTCTGCGCGCTTTCACCCACGCTCCCCCTGCTTATTGCAGCGCGCGTCTTCCAGGGGGCCTTCGGCGCGCTCCTCATCCCGCTTGCCATGACGATGATACTCGGATCCGGAGGAAGGGTGGCATCCGGTGAGATGTCGCCGCTCCTTGGCCTTGTCCTCTTCATGGCTCCCGCGATCGGACCGAGCCTGGGCGGGCTTCTCATTCCGCTGGGCGGCTGGCCGCTGATCTTTTTGATCAATGTTCCCTTCGGCATCTTCGGGCTGATTGCCGGGTCGCGCATCAAGGGGCGCGTGGCGGACGCCTCCGACCGTTCCGTGCGCTTCGATCCGCTGGGCATTGCCCTGCTTTCGCTCGGCGTCGTGGGCATCACCTACGGGGCGACCAACGGCCCCACCGATGGGTGGCTGTCGCTCTCGTCCGCGCCCTTCTGGGCTGCCGGCGCCGTCCTCATCTTCCTGTACGTCGTGCTGCGCAAGGACCGGCCGCATCCCGCTGTGAATCTCTCCCTCCTTCGCTCGCCATTCACCGCGGCAGCGGTGGGCATCGCCACGCTCACCTCCGTGGTCAATTTCGCGATGGTGGTGCTCGTGCCGCTCTTCATGCAGAGTCTCCAGCGCGCCTCGGCCCTGACCGCGGGTCTTGCCCTGATCCCGCAGGCGCTCATGAGCGGCGTCGGCACCGCGGTGAGCAACCGCGTGACCCGGCGCCTGGGCACGCGCGCCACCACCGTCGTCGGGATGCTGCTGCTCACGGCCGGCACGCTCTTCCTGCTCCTCATGGAGCTCGACACGCCGGCATGGATCACCGCGTGCATCCTGGTTGCCCGCTCGTTCGCCATAGGGCTGGTTGTGCAGCCGCTCATCCAGGTGGCGGTCGGCAGGGTGACTCCTGCCCAGACAGCGGACGCGAACACGCTCTTCATGATCACGAATCGCATCGGCGGAGCCGTGGGCATCGCCATCCTGGTCACCCTGTTCCAGGTGCGCTCCCAGGCGCTGGCGCGCGTGCATGGCGTCGCGGGTGCCGTGACCGGATTCCACGAGACGGTGCTCATTCTCACTGGTCTTGCCGCGGCGGGGCTTGTCCTGGCCTTCTTCACCCTGCGGGAGAAGACGGCAGCGCCCGTCGATCAGCTGGTCGATGAAACTCCCTGAAAAAGGGCTTGCGATCGGCGACAGGAGGTATAGAGTCTCCTCACATGAAAAGCATGGCCAATAGCCGCGTGTGGACGTCTGCCGTCCTCTGTGTCCTGCTTCTCGCGGGAGCGGCAGGCGCCTCCGCCCTGCCACCGCAGGACGCGAAGCATCTGCCGCTCTACCCGGGGGTGCATCTCCTGCGCAGCACGGTGGACGGCGCATCGAGTGATTTCGCCTACACCGCGGATGCAGCCCCGGGCAAGGTGTGTGCCTTCTACCTGGGCTCTTTCGGCTGGCGGCCGGAGCAGGCCAGGACCGATTTCGTACCTGTTGCATTCTGGCAGCCTGACGGCGGCCAGTGCATGATCTTCTTCAAGGAGAACGCTGCCCAGCCGTCGACATTTCCCTGGACTCCCGGCGTTGCCATGGGGGGCATCCTTTCGTGGGAGTCGGAGGACGGCAAGGGCAATCACTCGTCATTCAACATGAAGATCACCGATACGACCGGCAGCGCTCCGAGCACGGAGATCGACCTGTCGGTGATCACGGTCAATCGCGGCGAGGTGGAGGCACAGCAGGCGGCCGTTGCCGACCAGGGACAGAAGGTTGCCGCGGCGATGGAGGAGGGGGTCAATCACGTCGACCCCGTGCAGAAGAAGCTTGTCGATGACTGGACGGCGCATCCCCCCACGATGAAAGACCTGGCGGCGCGCATCAAGAAAGAGTACGGCCTCGCCCTCTATCCCGGTGTCACCCTCCAGCTCAAAGCCATGGAGCTCTACGAGTACGACATCCTGGGAGGCTGGGGGGGCTACTGGTTTCTCTCCACGGATCCGCCTGAAAAGCTGGTCGCCTGGTACGCGAAGGCGCTGGGCAAGAGCGTGGAATCGATCGATGCCGATGCGCCCGCCGATTTCGTGATCACCGACGCTCAGAACAGGATCACCGGGCATGTCGGTATCTACAAGGGCACCACGGCGCTGAATCTCGGGCAGGAGCCGGAGGATGCCGATCCGGACCAGGTGCTGAATGTCACGACGCTTGGCTTCTTCAGGGGCCATGACGTGGGCACGCTTGCCGGATCGGAAGGCGGCCGCTAGCTTTTCATNNTGTCCTTGAAGCCCGTGCCGGTGAGCAGGATGACGACGCGTGACGCGGGATCCACATTGTGCCAGTCCTTCTGGAAACCCGCCCAGGCCGCCGCCGATGACGGCTCCACGAACAGGCCCGCCTCCCGCGCAAGGGTGGCCTGCGCGGCGCTGATCTCCGCATCGGTCACTTCCACGCACCGACCCTTTACGCGCGACAGGTAGTGCAGCGCCATGAGGCCGGCCGCGGGGCGTGACACCGACAGGGAATCGGCGATCGTGCTCGTTCCTGTGAGCACCACCTCCCGGCCTTCACGCCAGCTCCGGCTGATCGCATTGCTGCCTTCCGCCTGCACGGCGACCATGACCGGCAGACCGTCCGTGCAACCGGCTTCCATGAGATCGGCAAATCCCTTGCACGCGCCGGAGAATATCACCCCATCGCCCGTCGGCACGTACATCACATCCGGGGCCTTGCAGTCGAGCTGGTTGTATATCTCCAGGGATACCGTCTTTTTTCCTTCAACCGTAAAGGGGTTGAAAGCCGTATTGCGATTCACGCCGCCGCGCGCGCGTGTGTAGGCGATGGACAGGGCATAGGCGTCGTCATACGTTCCCTCCACGGGGACGACACGCGCGCCATACAGGAGGGCCTGGAGCAGCTTCGCGCGCGGCGCCGCCGCCGGCACGAACAGAACGACCGACAGCCCATACGCGGCGCCGACGCACGCCATGGATGCCCCGGCATTTCCCGTCGATGCCAGTGCGACCCGGTTCTCCCCTGCCGCCAGGGCCTGCTCGGCCACGAGGGCCGACGCCCTGTCCTTGAGAGAGCCCGACATGCAGAGCGTGTCGTTCTTGAGGTACAGGCGCGGGAATCCTGCCTGCGCGCGCAGACGGCCGGGCTCGACGAGCGGCGTGGCGCCGGCAGGAAATGCCCGCCATCGCCGGAGGGGAAGGGGCAGCATGGACTGCGGCTCCACAATTGCGCCGCGCCGCACTTTCTGCCGGGGCGCGAACACGACCGTGAGATAGCCTCGAGGGTAGCGGTCCAGCGCCTCGGGTTCAGCCGCGCAGTGAGGGCACTCATAAACAACGCCTTCCGCGGAAAGGGGCCTCCCACAGGAGACGCAGGAATAGGAGACGTTCATCCTTTGCTGCCGACCTCCGCGTTGAACTCTTCGATCAACGCGTCGATTTGCGGCGCCTGCTCCTGGACGGACGTCCAGTAGGCGGGATCGCTCCACTGGGCATTGAGCTCCACGGCGCTCTTCCCCTGCTGCTCTATCCATGTGTAGTACTTCAGGTTATGCACCCGCTTGCGCTCCGGCCAGGTGAGCTCCAGCACGTTGTCAGGACGCTGCCCGGCAAGGGAGCCCGCCCACGCTGCCACTGCGGCGTCCCGGTCAAAAGCCCCCTGCGCCGCCGTGAGCTCGGAGAGGCGCGAGCCGTAGAGGTCCAGGGAATCGGTGAGCACGGTGAAGATGACGTCGCGCTCTGAGTATTCAAAATAGCGGGCGAGCTTGATCGATGCCAGAAGATTCCCCAGCCCCGAGATGCCCAGGAGGGGGAGACGTTCGATCACGTCCGCGGCAACGCCTTTGCGCGCCAGCAGCGCGCGGCCTTCCTTCTCATTGAAAAGACGCAGCAGATTCATGCAATCCGCGTCATCCACCGCGATCACGGCATCGGTGTTCTTCACATTGTGGATCCAGGGCACATGCTTGTCNNTGCTTGTCGCCGATGCCCTCGATCCTGTGCGCCCCGAAACCGTTGCAGAGCAGCGTGGGGCACTGGAGGGCCTCCGCGGCGGCGACGCGGACGCCGGGGAACGCCGCCTTCAACCGGTCACCCGCGGCGATGGTCCCCGCCGACCCGGTGGAGGAGACGAACGCCCGCACCGTGCCGGCGTCTCCCACCATGTGCTCCGCCACGCGCAGGAGCGCCTCACCGGTGACCTCGAAGTGCCACAGGTAATTGCCCAGCTCCTCGAACTGGTTGAAGATCACGATGTCGTCCCCGCGCGTACGCGTGAGCTCATGGCACGTGTCGAAAATTTCCTTTACATTGCTTTCGCTGCCGGGCGTCGTGATCACCTCTCCGGCCACCTGGGAGAGCCATTCGAAACGCTCGCGGCTCATGCCTTCGGGCANNNNCGCCCACCTTGTGCGCGCCCGTGGGAAACCATTTCCCGACAAGGGCGATGATGCGAGCGGGGACTCCTGTGAGCCGGGAGGGCAGCTCCAGCACGTTGACGTCGCCGAAGGCTCCGCCTTTCTCCACGGGCTCATTCCGCCACGTGATGCGGAACAGGTTCAGGGGGTTCACGTCCCACAGCCCGACCGAACGCAGGCCTTCGTGCACGCGGGACGGGGCGCGCGCAGGGTCCTTCATCTGAGCGAATGTGGGCAGCGTGATGCCCCGCTCGCGGCAGCGCCTGACATTGCGCGCGCGGACGTCCTTGTTCATCGCGAGTGTGATCATGCATTCGATGAGACGCCGGCCGCCGGTGCCTGTCAAGCGCGCGCGCTGAAATATACCTCCGGACCATCTCCGGGAGGGGAGGGCGCTTCCCCGCTTGACTCCGTCATCCGGCGACGCGATGTTTGTATGATGAAGACACGTGCACTCGGCAGGACAGGGATCAAGGTTTCCGCGATCGGCCTTGGATGCATGGGCATGTCGGAGTACTACGGACCGTCGGATGACGCGGCGTCGATCGCGCTGCTGCGCCGGGCGGTCGATCTTGGCATCACGCTCTTCGACACGGCCGACATGTACGGCGTGGGGCACAACGAGATGCTCCTGGCGCAGGCGTTCCGCGGCGCCCTGCGCGACAAGGTGATCATCGCCACGAAGTTCGCCAATATGCGCCGCATCGACGGCGCCTATCTCGGCGTGTCCGGACGGCCGGACTACGTCAAGGCAGCCTGCGACATGAGCCTGAAACGCCTGGGTGTCTCTCATATCGACC
>PMDT01000287.1 GCA_003154555.1 Spirochaetaceae bacterium | reverse complement strand
TTCATCGGGTCGCCCCCCATGAACTTCATGAAAGTCAGCCTGAAGATGGAAGGCGGCAAATTGTTCGCGGACGAAGGGACATTCCGCATGGAGCTTACGCCCCAGCAGACGGAAACCCTCCGCAACTATGCCGGTAAGGACGCGATATTCGGGATCCGGCCTGAGGACCTCATTTACTCGGAGACCGGGGCAAAGCCCAACTCCATTCCGTCCAAGGTTGAAGTCATCGAGCCCCTGGGATCGGAAATCCATCTCTGGGTGAGCACGAAGAGCAACCAGCTTGTGGCCAAGGTCGCGCCGAAGTACACGTTCCACATCGGAGACACAGCGCACCTTGTGCCGGATCTCTCCAAGATCCACTTCTTCGACCTGGAAACGGAGAAGGCAACCTTCTAGCACGTCATTGATCAACAAAAAGCCGCTCTCAGAGCGGCTTTTTTTCGGCACTTCCCTGTCTTGCTCAGGGCAAGGCGCCGCCGTTCCTCTTCGCATACTGCTTGGCGACATAGCGGGTGAGGGCGAGCTTCTGCGCGACGTCCCGACGCTCGTTCTGCACCTGGGTGAAGAATTGCGCCGTGGTGAGGCCGGGATCTATCGTGCCGACGCCCGTGCCCGCGTCGTGGAGCGCCTGGAGGCGCAGCAGCCGGAAGCTGACGCGCTCAAGACGGAATTGTATCTGGCGCAGCCGTGCGAGCTGCCCGCCGATTGCCAGTCGCTCGCGAAAGACTTCCGCGCGCGTGCCGACCCGGCCACGCCTGTCCTCGTCCGCCCACTTGCTGAGGATGGACTGGCTGCGCAGGAGCTGGGCATTCGCTGCATTGAGGTCGCGGACGAGCTGGCGGTAGAGGCGTGCGTTGGCCTGGATCAAGCGGAACGCATTCTGCTGCAGGAATTGTGCTCGCTGGTCCGCCCATGTTCCGCGGTATCGATCCAGGTCGCCTGCCGCGACCGCCGTTGCCCGGAAGAGCACGAGGGGCTGCTTCTCCACGACGGTCCCCGGCTGGGCATGAAGTTCCCTGCCCTGGTCGTCCGTGCAGAGGACGTCTCCTTCATCGCACGTGACGAGGATATCGCCCGTTTCAGGGGCGGTGACCGTGAAGTCGGTGCCCCGCACGCCCATCACCGCCGAGTCGCTCTTGACGCTGACGGCCTGGTCCCCCGTGAGCTTCGCCACTTTCAGCGCAATCTGTCCGCCGATGATGCCGATGGTCGTCTGCTGCTTTCGCTGCAGCGTGGAGGTTTCGAGTGAGAACTGCGTATTGCCGCGCAGCTTGACCGTCATGCGCGGGACGGAGGGGGCGTCGAGGGAGAACTCGGCCAGGCCGTCGGGGCCTGTTTTCACCAGGTCGAAGTTCTGCACGTCCGAGCCGATGGAAACGCCGGAGAGGTCGCCGCCGTCGCGCACGATCGAGACGTCTCCCTCAAGATAGGTGACGCTCCCCATCCTGTCGTCGGAATATGCCCGCGCCGACAGGAGGAGAAGGGAAAGCGCGGCGAGCAGCACGCCTGCCGCGCTTCGGCTGCTCAGAGCAGCGCGAAGATCAGCCACGCGGATCCTTCCTGCACGAAGTAGTATTTCTGGTACATCGACCAGAAGGGAATGCCGGCGGCGAGATCCACTTTTGCCCGGATATTCAGCACATAGACCGTCCCGGTGACCCCGTCCACCGGACTTGCCGCGGGTTGGACGAAAGCACTGTCCAGATCCACCACGTCGGCGAGCGCCGGAGATCCGAAATCGGGATTGTCGAAGTAGCCCCGGAGCGTCGTCTTCAGCTCGTCCTGGGTCACTGTCTGGCGCAGCCGCAGGAAGCGGACGCTCGGGCTCGTGAATCCCAGCGCGCCGTCGCTATCCTTTTTCAGGATGTCGGACATGAAGGCGGTGTACGCATCAATGACCTGCTTGCTCGCGTCCGACTGCGACAGCATGGTGGCGGGAACCGCTGCGACTGTCATTGCCCTTTGCGGCTCCCAGGAGAGCGGAGGAGGCGTCTGCCCGATTGCGAAGATGGACCAGCCTCCGGACACGCGATGGATGAAGAATTTCTGTTTCTGCTCCCAGACCCCGAGAGACGACGAGAAGTCGGACTTTGCATTCACCGCGAGGATGAAGGTGTCGCCCCAGGCTGCCTGTTCCACCTGCGGGGCAGCGGTGACGACAATGCTGTCCAGGTCATAAACGGCGGCCGGTGCCATGCCTTTCAGGGGAGCTGCCGCGAAGAAATCATTCAGCGCCGGAAGCGCATCGGCGCGCGTCACGTCGCCGCCAAGCTTCGTGAAATACACCGAGCCGTCCAGGAAGCCCACGACTCCCGCCGCATCCTCGTTCACGAGGCTGCCGACGAAACGCAGGAAGAAGGAGTTGATTGCCGCCGTCGGCACCCCCGCCACGCCCGACCCGATAGTCGTCGCACGCCCCTGCGCGAGCAGCTCGGCGGCGGACGGCAGCGCGGTGTCCTTGATGGACGCGGGATCGAGCTGCGGATAGATGAGCCGGCTGACCGTCATGTAGTCGGCGCCCTTGTCCTTCTCACCGACCGCCTGGTACTGCTTCCCGGCGAGCCAGTACGCCTCGCCGACCGTCTTGCGTTGCGCGTCGGTATAGGTCTTCCAGAATTGCCCCCACACCAGACCCGACGCAGCAAGCAGGATCAGCACGGAGAGAAAGAGTTTTTTCCTCATGCGCAGCCTCCTCATTCGAAGTGCGACGTAATTCATTTTACCAATTCGACTTTGAGTTGACAACCCATATTCCTGCTGTTAAGCTTTATCCGTCCGTTGCGCACCTCTCCCGACGGGGAGGAAGAATGTCCATGAGGGAGGCTGCCATGGCCCGATTGATACGTTGTGCGGCGATTGTTGGTCTCTCGATTATCCTCATGAACTGTCCTTCGACGCCGAAAAAGCCGCTCGACACAGTCGCGGCGCCTGCGTTCACACCGGCGGAAGGGACGTTCGCGTCGAGCCAATCGGTGACACTCGCCACCTCCACGGACGGCGCGAGCATCCGCTACACCACGGACGGCACCGCGCCCACCGCCACGACCGGCATGGCATATTCCGGGGCAATCGCGGTGCCGGCCACCACGACGATCCGCGCAATCGCTACAAAGACGGGCTGGAATGACTCTCCGGTCGTGAGCGCGACATTCACCATCACTGGAAAAGTCGCCGACATACAGTTCGATCCTGCTGCCGGAAGCTTCGATACCGCCACCTCGGTCGCGCTCAGCTCCGCGACGGCGGGCGCGCAGATCTACTTCACGACTGATGGCAGCGATCCCACGACCGCGAATGGCACACTCTACGCCGGGCCGATTTCCGTCTCCACCACGCAAATGATCAAGGCCGTTGGCGTGAAGCAGTCATGGGAAAGCTCTGAAATAACAAGCGCGGCCTACACGATCGCCGGCGCCGGGACCGTTACAAATCCCAACGGGGAGCCTGTCACCGATGTGGAGGTCGCGGACGCCCGCAACGCCCTGGCGCGCGCAAAGGAAGTGGATGCGGACTTTTTCGATCCCGACAACTACGATGCGGCGCGCAGCGCCCTGGATGAAGGCATCAGCCTGCGCATCTCGGATCCGGCCACCGCGCGCCAGCGCCTGGATACTGCCAGGGAAAAAGCCGACCTTGCGTTCACGAACTCCGTCCAGCGCGCCGCCCAGGACATGGCTGCCGCCATGGACGCGGTGAAGCAGCGCCTCCTTACGCTTGAGGCGGACAAGTTCCTTCCGGAAGACTACCAGAAGTCGACGGCCGGCATCGACGAGGCCACGGCGCTTTTTGCGGACAACAAGTACGCGGATGCCCGCGCCCGCGGCTACCAGGCGCTCAAGGAAATGACGGACCTCGCCAATACGCTGGAAGGCAGGCTGGCAGGTGTGCGCACGCTGAAAAGCGATACCGAGCAGCTCATGAAGCAGATAGAGGACTCGGATCTGTATACATATGCGCCCGGGCAGAAGGACAAGGTCACCACGCTGTACGTGAATGGCGTCAACGCATTCCAAGGCTACAAGCTGGACGACGCGGAGGAGAACTTTGGAGCGGCCCGGGAAGCCGCGCGCGACACAATCCGTATCGCAACGGATGCGCGGGACACCACGCAGGCCGCGGAGAAGCAGAAGGCGGAAGCCTTGCAGATCCAGGTAATGAAGGCGCTCCAGGATGCTTCGACCCTCACCGTGGTGACGGAGGACGGAACCGTCATCAAGCCGCAGAACTGGAAGGATGAGGATTTCCTCAAGGAAATCGACCAGATGATGGAAGAGCAGCAGAAGAACTCACCGCAGTCGATGCTGATTCCCGCTGATCAGAGCACGGCGGTCATGGCTGACGAATCATCGCCCAACCTTCTGCAGCAGGCGCGTGACCTGTGGGGCCAGGGCCTCCAGGAGAAGGCCGCGGGGAACTACGGCAAAGCCCAGGATTACTTCAACGAGTCCTTGCGCTACATCGAGATCTACAAGTCATACGCCGTGAAAGGCGTCTACGCCGTGCGCCTGATCCCGGACCGCCGCGACTGCCTCTGGAGGATTGCAGAGTACGCCGAAATCTACGGTGATCCCTACAAGTGGCCCACGATCTGGAGGCGGAACCGCAAGCTGATCCAGAACCCTGACCTGATCTTCCCGGGCTGGCAGCTCGTGATCCCGCCGAACTAGACCTCTGCGGCGGAGAGCTGGATCTTGCTGACCAGCTCGTCTTTCCGCCGCGTGAGCTCCTCTTCCGTTGTGGCCTCCAGGACCAGGCGGAGGAGGGGCTCCGTGTTTGAGATCCGCAGGTTGAACCACCAGGTCGGATAGTCGATCCGGATTCCGTCCAGACTGGTGAGCGCCCCCTCCGCATAGTCCTGCCGAACCTTTTCCACGATCTGTGCGCCGTTGGGAACGGTGAAATTCATTTCCCCCGAGAAATAGTACCTGTCGATTCCTGCCATGAGGCGCGAAAGGGGGAGGCCTGACCGAGCAAGAACCTCGAGGACCACGAGCGCGGCGATCATCCCTGAATCGCAGAAGAAGTTCTCCCGGAAATAGTANNAGATGGTGGGAACCGCGCCGACAGATTTCAGGAACTCGACCACGCTCCTTGATGAGCGGACATCATAGGTGACAACCCTGCTCGGCGCTCCCGCCTCTCCCATCGCCACGCCCCGCTCGGAGAGTCTCGAAGGATGAAGGGTGAAATAGTAGGTGCCCAGCAGAGCGATGATCAGGTCAGGGGAGATGAACCTGCCCGTTTCGTCGACGAACATCACGCGGTCGG
>PMDT01000138.1:1910-9080 GCA_003154555.1 Spirochaetaceae bacterium | reverse complement strand
CGTTTTCCGGCCGCAGCGCGTCAGTCTCGCGCGTGCCGGGCGCTCCCCCGGCCGCCGAAACGCCCGTCACCGCGCCCGTGCGGCAGATGATGACCGTGCAACCGGTGCCGCCCTCCAGATCCTGGGCGTGCCCTACCTCGATGCCGGGGACATCCGTGATGGAACCGCCCATGTGTTTGCCTCTCTCCCGATGGTATTGGTCGTTGCGTCGGCTGTTGACCGGCTTAGGACATTGGCCCCGGCGTGCGGCGCTTTGTCAATGCGATGGCGGCGCGGAGGCGCTTCCGTACCTCCGTATACTCGCTCGCCCTCGGCATCCATGCCTGCGCAAAATGCCACTGGGTACAGTGGCCGCCTTGCGCCGGCGTGGCAATTGCGGTACGCTGGAATGACACCCTTGTGAGGAGCATGCACCATGAGCGAAATCAGGAAGATCATGATCCCCGACCTGCTGGCAATGAAAAAGGAGGGGAAGAAGATCTCCATGATCACCGCCTACTCCTTCCCGCAGGCGCAATGCGTGGATGAGGCAGGCATCGACATCATTCTTGTGGGCGACAGCCTCGGGATGGTCGAGCTGGGCTACAAGGACACCGTGCCCGTGACGATGGACGAGATGTTGAATCACACGCGGGCGGTCATGCGCGGCGTCAAGCGCAGCCACGTGGTCGGCGACATGCCCTTCATGTCGTACAATATCAGCCGCGAGCAGGCGGTGACGAATGCCGGCATCCTCTATAAGGACGGCGGCTGCGACTCGGTGAAGCTGGAGGGCGGCCAGGAGATGGCGCCCGTGGTGAAGGCGATCGTGACGGCCGGCATCCCCGTCTTCGGTCACATCGGCCTTACCCCGCAGACCGCGAACATGCTGGGCGGTTTCAAGGTGCAGGGAAAGTCGCTCGATGCGGCGCGCAAGGTCGTTGATGACGCCCTGTCCCTCGAGGAGGCAGGCGCCTTTGCCATCGTCCTGGAAGCCATTCCCCGGCAACTTGCGGCTATCATCACCGAAAAGCTCTCCGTTCCCACCATCGGCATCGGCGGCGGCCTGGAATGCGACGGGCAGGTCCTCGTGCTGCACGACCTGGTGGGGCTCTTCCGCAGATTCACGCCGAAATTCGTGAAGGTCTATGCTGACATCTACTCCGTCCAGCTCCAGGCCGTGAAGTCGTACATCTCCGACGTGCAGGAAAAGAAGTTCCCCGCGGAGGAGCATACATTCACGATGAAGGAAGAAGCGGTGGCCGAGCTCCGGAAGGCCCTGCACATGTAAGGGACGCGGCACGTGATCGAAGCCCTCGGCCTGTCGAAACGATACGGCACCCTGGAGGCCGTCCGCGACGTCTCATTCACCGTGAGCGCGGGAGAGATACTCGGCCTGCTCGGGCCCAATGGGGCGGGCAAGACCACGATCATGAAGATACTCACCTGCGGGCTCTTTCCGACCTCCGGGACTGCCCGCGTGGGCGGGAATGACGTCCTGTCTGCGCCCCTGGCGGTCAAGGAATCAATCGGCTACCTGCCCGAGAACGCTCCCCTGTATCCCGATCTCACGGTCCGCGAATACCTCCGGTTCATTGGTGACGCCCGCGGCCTCCGCCGCGTGGAATGGGCGCGCGCCCTGGAGCGTGTCGTCGGGGAGTGCGGCCTGTCAGACGTCATCGACCGCCTGATCGGCGAGCTCTCCAAGGGATACCGGCAGCGCACGGGGCTGGCCCAGGCGCTCCTGCACGACCCGCGCATCCTCATTCTCGATGAGCCCACGACAGGGCTCGATCCCAGCCAGATCGTGGAGATACGCGAGCTCATCCGCAAGCTCGGCACGGAGAAGACCGTCATGCTCTCTTCTCACATCCTGCAGGAGGTCGAGGCGACGTGCCACCGCGTCCTCATTCTTTCCGCCGGGAAAGTCGTCGCGCAGGGGACAAAGGAAGAGATGGAACGTGGAATGCGGGGGGAGAGTCTGCTCGACCTCACGCTGCGGGTGCGTGCGGCACTTGACGCCACGATGCTTGCGCAGGTGCGCGGTGTGCGGCGCATTGTCTCGCAGGCGGCCGGCCCCGAGGGCAGGTTGGAGCTGCGCCTGGCGCTGGCGCCCGACGCGGGGGCGGAGGAAGCCATTTTTGACTGGGTGGCGTCGCAGGGGGCGAAGATCATCGCAATGGTGCCGCAGCGGATCAGCCTGGAGGACATCTTCCTGTCGCTCACGGAAAGGCCGCAGCAATGAAGACACTGACGATTGCGCGTCGCGAGCTCCAGGCGGCGTTCAACTCGCCCGTCGCCTATATTGTCGCAGTGGCCTACCTTGTCTTCACGACCGTGTGGGTCTTTTTCCTCAACCAGTTCTTCGCGCAGAATGAGGCGTCTCTGCGCATCTATTTCACCATCGTGCCGACTGTGTTCATTTTCCTCGTTCCCGCCCTCACGATGCGCTCGTGGGCCGAGGAGAGGAGGATGGGGACACTGGAAGTCCTCCTTTCGTTGCCGTTCCGTGAAGGGGAGGTGGTGCTGGGAAAATTCGTCGGCATCTTCGGGCTGCTCCTGCTCGTGGTCGTCCTGTCCCTGCCGCTGCCGCTTTTCCTCTCCCGCATGGGCGTATTCGACTGGGGGCAGATCGCCGGACAGTATCTGGGCGTGCTCCTGATCGGCGCGGCGGGCATCTCCGTAGGGTTGTTTATCTCCGCGCTGTCGACCAACCAGGTCGCCGCGTTCATCCTCACGGGTCTCGCGCTCGTGGCTCTGACGCTGGCCGGTCAGCTTCCGGAGGCAGTCGGGCTGCCCTCCTGGCTTTCCGCGGTCCTGGGCTATGTCTCGTTCGGACACCATTTCGACAGCTTCAATCGCGGCATCATCGACAGCCGCGACCTGCTCTATTTCCTTCTCGCCATCGCGCTCTTCCTCTTTCTGAACGTACGGGTCCTGATGGTGAGGAAATCCTCATGAAGGCGGCAGGAACCGGACAGCATCCGCGGCGGAATCCTGTGGAAACGCGCAGATTCAAGCGGCGCGTGATCGCGCTGCTCGTCGTGCTCGACATGCTGCTCGCTTTCCTCGTGAGTGCGCGCTTCTTTTTCCGCGCCGACCTGAGCCGCAATGGCATCTACACGCTTTCCGCCGCCACCCGCTCGATGGTTGCGAGTCTCCCGGAGCCGCTTTCCATCACGTACTACGTCTCCGACACCCTGCGCGGCCGTTCACTCTTCCCATCCCAGATCCAGGACCTGCTGGACGAATACGCGACATGGTCACGCGGCCGCATCATTGTGCGCGCGTTGGACCCCCTGAAGTCCGGGCAGGGCGTCAACGTCGAATCACTCGGCGTCCGCGCCCGCCAGATGCAGGTGGTGGAGCGCGACCAGGTCAATCTCGCCACTGTCTACAGCGGTATCGTGCTGCGCTACCTCGACAGGGTCGCGGCGCTGCCCTTCGTGTCGGACCTCTCCACGCTCGAATACGATCTTTCCTCGCAGATCCGTTCGCTCGTTTCTGCCCGCACACGCACGATCGGCGTCCTTCTCGGTGACTCGCGCAGGAGCCTCGGACAGGACTACCGCTACCTCCAGCAGGAGCTGGGTTTTCAGTTCAAGGTGCAGGAGGTGGAGCGGGGCGCCCCGATCCCGGCGGAGCTGGGTGTCCTCTTCGTGATCGGCACCCGCGACATGGACGACTCTGCCGCATTCGCCGTTGACCAGTTTATCATGCGGGGGGGAAGGGTGCTCTTCGCCGTGGACCCGGTCGATATCGACCTGGCGGCGGGCCTGGTTGCCCGTGTCAACAAGAACACGGCGGTCGAGGATGCCCTTGGCGTCTATGGGGCCCGCGTCGCCCCCGAAATCGTGCTGGACACGCTGGATCAACGCATCTCCTTCAGCGTCCAGCAGGGAAGGTACATGATCGTGCCCTATCCCGCGTGGATCTCCGTTGCGGCGCGAAACACGGATGCAACACACCCCATCACCGCCCGATTCGGCGGCCTGGACCTGTACTGGGCGGCGCCCGTTGAACCGATCGAACGCCAGGGCGTGAGCGCGGAGGTGCTCGCGCGGACGTCGCCGAACGCCTGGGCGATGAAGGATCCGTTCGAAACAAATCCAATGATCGTGCAGACCATGAAAGGGCCGACGCAGGGCTCTCCCGCACAGATCGATGTGGCGCTCGCGCTCACGGGCACATTCCACAGCGGCTACGCGGGCCGCCCGATTCCCGCGCCTTCGGGCGACAAGGCAACGACGCCCGCCGTGACGGAAAGCCCGCCGACGCGTCTCATCGTGGTGGGCGACGCCGCCTTTGCCTCCGACATCGCCCAATACACGCAGGCGAGCTACAACATGACGTTCCTTTCCAATTGCGCCGAGTGGCTTTCGCAGGAGGACGACCTGCTGGCGATTAAAACGCGCGCACAGGCTGATACCCGCCTGGACCTTCTCCCCGATCCGGCGGCAAAAGCCGCGGCGATGCGGACCAGCATCGCGGTGAACGTGGTGATCGTTCCGCTGCTCGTCATCCTGGTGGGGGTGTTCCGGCTTCTGCGGAGAAGGCGGCGCAAACACGAGTCGCCGGGAGAATCGGCATGAGCTTCCGCACCGCTGTCACCGCGCTGGGCGCACTTTTCATCGTCCTGCTTGCGGCGTTGGTCTTCGGTGCGGTTTTCGCGCCCGCATCCGCGTCGAAAAGAGCGGCTGATGCGGCCCTTTTTCCCGGGCTCCGCCCGAGCCTCGTGAGGCAGATCGAAATCAGCGATGCCACGACCCGGATCGTCATCACGAAAGCCGCCGGTCAGGACGCTGCCGGCGGAGGGTGGACGCTGGACATCGCGGGCGTCCCGTATCCGGCTTCGCAGTCCCGGGCGGACAGCTTCGTGAATGACATGGCGGCGCTGGCTCGCGGCACCCTGGTGACCCGGGATGCGGCGTCCCTGGCATCGCTTGGCCTGGGTGCCGCCGCCGGCACGCGCGTCGTTCTCAGAGGCTCGGGAAGCGAGGTGCTCGCCGAGCTGCACGCGGGAAGCGCCGCAGCGGGCTCCCAGGGGATGTACGTCCAGCCCGCGGGTCACAACGAGGTCTACCTGACGGGTGCGGCGCTTTCTGGAGCGGTGACGACCGACCGGACGTACTGGGCCGAAATGAGAATACTGCCCTCCACGGTCACGGGGGATTCGATTATTCGACTTTCGGTTGCGCAAAAGGGCGCCCTGGCTTTCTCGTGGACTGCCACGAGGGAGCGCAGTGCGCAGAATGTGAATGCCTGGGTGATTGAAGGCAAGACGTCGGTCAAGATTCAGCAGGACAAGCTCAGCTCCGTTGCCTCATCCGTTGCCGGGATCTCCGGTGGCGACTTTCTCCTGGACAGCCACCTCGCTCCGGACGAGTCAACTGCGCAGGCCGTCATCAATCTCACGGGAAGTGACAATCGATCCTACACGCTTCTTTTTGGCGCGCGACAGGCAGACGCCCGCTATCCTTGTGTTCTTGTGGGCACCCCGGTCCCGTGGCTTGTCCCCGAATGGCGATACCAGGAAATTCTCAAGAGCGAAAAAGCGTTTACGACAGGCTCCCCGTGAGGGAGGTGCGGAATCGGGAAGCATCGACGCGGAAGCCGATGACCTGATTGCCGCCTTCCCGCGATGCCTTGGCGACCGCGATATCCGCTTCTTCACGCAGCACGTTCTCCTGGATCAGCCTTCCGCCGCGCGAGCTTACCCCGATCGAAACGCTTCGCGTCATGCCTTCGATGGCGGTCGCGCCTGTCTTCTTGCGGAACTCCTCCAGAACGCGCAGGGCCGCGTCCACCTCGGAATCGGGGAGGATGACGGTATACCCGTCATTTCCCGCTTCGAAGATGAGGTCATGGAGAGGGAACGACTGCTTCAGCAGGCGCGCGATTTCCGCGGTCACCAGGGGAAGGCGCTGGTCGACATAGGGTTCGTCGATGCGGATGCGCGCCACGGAGATGTCCTGGTCGGATGAGGAAGCCCGCTCCAGCTCTGCGCGGAGGCGCGGCTCGAGGAACTCCGCCCAGACCAGCCCCGTGCGGGGGGAGGTGAGTCCCTGCACCTTCGGCTCGGGTGATTCAGATGCAGGACCAGTTTGCGGCCGTCGAGGCTCTGCCTCCTGTGAAGCCGCCTCTTCCCGCGGCGGTGCAGCATGCGGTGCAGAAGGAGCATGAGCGGCGGCGGCGGGGCGGACGCGTCGGTGATCGCTCCCGGAATCGTCCATCTGGACGCTCATGAAAATGAGGATGATCACGCCACAGACAAGGAGAAATGCGAGGAAAAGGTACAGGTCGTCTCGGACGACCGGGTAAAGGTCCTCACGGCCCATGACGACGAAAAGGGCGTCCAGCGTGAGACCCGGGATGCTTCCGGGAATCGGCTCGCTCGCCAGGACGTCGTAACCCCGGCTCATGTCATACGCAGGCGTTCCCCGCCAGTCAGGGGTGGGCTCTGCCGGGACCTTCAAGTATGATTTCGTCCGGGCAACGACGTAGAGCATCCCGTCAGAGGGGGAATGCAGGGAAAGCAGCAGGAGCCTCGGCTCGGCGTCGAAGACGTCCTTCATGTTCTTTCTGAACTCGGGCGTTCCGAAGCCCCCGGTTGAATCCCGCAGGGAGACGGTCTTTGCGACGAGGGCAGGGACCCGCTCACGGGCGAGCTCTGCGTTGTGGCGCCGCGACTGCTCGATCCTGAAACCCGTGAGCCCGACGATGAACAGGAAAAAGGCGCCGCTCACGATGAGGAAGATCAAAGAAAAGCGCTTATCCATGCTGCTCTCCCCACCTTGTCGGGAGTATACTCTCTTTCACCGTTCCCGGGGAGGCCGGGGAAAGAGAAGTCAAAACGAAACCGGAGGTCGGAATGAGGGTGCGCAGACGTTGCCTTCCCCGGGGGTGGTATCCGGATACCGCGGAGCAGACCCGGCAGGCTATCGAGGCGCTGCTGGAAACGCTTCCCACGGGCCGCGCGACCGGTGTGGCCGGCGTCGCGCCGCATGCGGGGTGGGAGTTCTCCGGCGGCATTGCGCTGGAGGTTCTGTCACGAATCGCTCGCGGCATGGACACTATTGTCATTATCGGCGGACACCTCGGTCCGACTGACGGAATCCTTTGCGCCTTCGAGGACTGCTACGAGACGCCCCTCGGTCCGCTCATGGCCGACCGGGAGCTGCTGAACGCCCT
>PMDT01000138.1:0-1903 GCA_003154555.1 Spirochaetaceae bacterium | reverse complement strand
CGAAAGACCGCGGTCCTCGGGTCGACAGATCTCACCCACTACGGGCCGAATTACGGCTTTGCGCCGGCCGGCTCGGGGCTCGCCGGTTTTCAGTGGGTGAAGGATGTCAACGACAAGAGGCTCATAGAATGCCTGCTCTCGCTCGACCCGGGCCTGGCCCTCGAGCGCGCGCAACAGGAAAAATCCGCCTGTTCCATCGGGGGGGCACTCGCGGCGATGGGCTTCGCCCGGGCACGCGGAGTCAGTCATGGTACGCTCTTGCGGTACGCGACCAGTCACGACGTTCACCCGTCGGAATCCTTCGTGGGCTACGCGGGGGTACTTTATACGTGAGAAGCAGGGATCACGGGAAGCATCCGCTTGATGCGGCCGAGGGTCCAATGCCGCGCTTCCTCGAGCGCTCCGCGATCATCCGTTTCCACCCCGGCACGCCGTATGCAGGCCGCGACGGGCAGGAGTGTCTGCACGAGCGCCATGCTCCCCTCTGGCAGGGAGGAAGGCCAGTGCCCGGGGATCGACGAAATTTCTCCCAGGCTTTCAAGGTCGCGCATGTACCGTGAAAGAAGCCCCTTGACCTCCACCTCGGCAGGGTCCCATCGAGGATCGCGACGGGGCGTCGAGCTGTCTGCCGCCGGCGCGTGCCTGGTGGAAGGCAATGGCAGACCGCGACCTGCTGCCGGCGTCACGTCTGCATCCAACGCCCGCATCATTTCAATCAGCGAGTCCCTGTATGCGCTCATCACGGGCGTCGTGTAAAGCGAGCCGGTTTCTGTTACCGATCTTCTGCCGCCTGCCGCGTGCAGAAGCGCGGCGAAAAGCGACTCCTCGGGTGAAAGCCTGTCCTGTCGACAGGCAAAGAAATCGTAGAGATACGTGCCTCGCGCATACATCTTGCCGTCCGGGCAGGAATAGTCCGCGCCAAAGAGAAAGATCTGCCGCGCGCCGAGGGAGTGGGCCAGGGAGACGGCGGCGTGCGTGACATTGCCGCCCGACATGTCCAGGCGCGGCAGACCGAGCCCGCGCGCGCAGAGCCAGGAAACAAGGGGATGCCCGCTTGCCGCGAATGCAACGCGGCGATGCAGGCGCGCCAGGAGCGGCGGTGAGGCGGCGTCGAGCACAAGGAGTGTGCTTTCCGGCAATCCATGCATGAAGTGATGGTAGCTGTGGTTCTGGCAATCGATCGACACGACCGCCCCGGGGGCGATCCCCGCGGCGAGCAGTGTGGGAAGGGACGTGTCGGTGGCGATAATGAAAGAAGCCCGTTGCTGTGCCGCAATTGTCGGCAAGGACTTTTCGAGCGACGGCCCGGCCGCGGTGACGCACGCCGACTGGACTTCAGGCACCTGTGGATGCGAATGGCCCATGGATGCAAGATTGAAAAGCATGTTCGTGAGCCAGCGCTTCCCGAAATGGGCCTGGACCCCGTAATCCGCGCGCACGGCTTCGATGCTCTTCTGTACCTCGTCGGCTGCCTGCCGGAAAAAAAGGCCTTCGATATCACACCAGCTCCGCAGGGGAACGGTGCGCAGGTTGCCCATGAGACCGGGAAGCCAGCCGGAAATGAGACGCGCTTGAATCGTTTCGTATCCCGCAATCAATGTGACCCGAGGGTCGCGGAGCAGCGCTTCCATCGGAAAGTTTTGCAAAAGAGAGCGGATCACCGGAAGGTCCTTTTCTATCACGAAGAGGCGTGAGACGTCAGGCCGTCGGAGGATCGACGTGATGATCTGGCCCGATCCAAGCCCGAAGATCACCACGCACCCGTTGGGCGGGAGCGAGCCTGCCACTCGACGCGCCTCCTCCTCCGGATCATAGAGCGAGTGCAGGGGTGCGTCGCCCTTCTGCTGGTGCACCACGGGAACCAGCGCACCCGTACGGGCGCGTGCAAGACCGATGCGTGGAT
>PMDT01000300.1 GCA_003154555.1 Spirochaetaceae bacterium | reverse complement strand
GCGATGATGATGAAAGCGGTGAGGATGGGGCCGAGCTCACGGGTGATGACAACGATGAGGATGGAGTACAGGAGGCTGGTCTGTCCGAACCGTGGAAGCACGGTCCCGCCTTCCACAATGATCACCGCTCCAAAGGCGAGGGCAATCAGGGCGACGATGCTCATTGCCTCCACGCCCGTGAACAGGATCTGCAGGACCAGGACATGGAATGCAACCTGCTTTCGGCGCATGAAGAGCGCCGTCTCCTTGAGCACCTGGAAAAAGAATCCCAGGGCATAGGCGGAGTCCCTCGCCTTGCCGTTTGCCCACCTGCCGAGTGCCGCGACCATCCCGATGAGTATAGTTCAGGCTTCGGAGGGATTCAACGAAGGCTCGCCAGGGGAAACTCCCGCTGGAGGCGGCAGGGGGATGGAGTCCAGGAGCCGATCTGGAATTTCCCTGCCTCCCGAGCTGAGCCCGAGCTTCCGGCTCGGGATGTGCTCTCCGTGGAAATCCGAGCCGCCTGTCACCACCATGCCAAGGCCGCGCGCCAGGCGCTCGAACCTGTGGCACTGTTTGACCGTTTGATTCGGATGCCACGCCTCGATGCCCTCAACGCCCTGGTCCCTGCAGGCGCTGACAAAAACGCGCAGGGCCGGGCCCTGCAGCCCGAGGGAGACTGGATGGGCGATCACCGGAACTCCTCCCGCCCGTCGGATCAGGCTCGTGGCCCCGCGCAGCTCCAGGCACGCGCGCGGCTCGTAGAACGGCATGCCCTTGCCGATGAGGCGCTTGAAGGCCGCATCGATCGATCCGACGACCTTTTTCCGCACCAGGACCCGCGCAAAATGCGCCCTGCTGACGATCTCCCCACCGGCCGTATCGGTGATCTCCGTCATGGTGATGGGGATGCCGGCGGCCTGCATCTTCTCCACCATCCGCGCATTGCGGCCGCGCCGGGCGGCCTGCACGCCTGACAATGCTTCCAGCAGCGCCCCGACGTCGCCGTCGAGCCCGATGCCCAGCAGGTGGAACTCCCCCTCGGCGCGCTCGATCTCGATTTCCACACCGGCGATGAAGCGCAGGCCCGTTCCCGCGGCGCGTGCCCGTGCGCGGGAAATGCCGTCGAGGGTATCATGGTCGGTCAGCGCGAGCGCCCGGAGTCCTGCCGCGAGGGCAATCTCGATGAGCCTTTCCGGCGTGCACGACCCGTCGGACGCGGTGGAGTGCGTGTGGAGATCGATCATTTGACATCACTATAACTCATTGCGTAAGCTCGATCCATGGACCCGACTTTTCGTGCTCCGCGCGGGCTGGGCGGAAGCCTGCGCCCGCCGTCGGACAAATCCATCACCCATCGGGCCCTGATGCTCGCCGCAGTGTCCTCGGGGCAGTGCCGGATCGCGCATCCACTCGCAACAGGGGACTGCGTCTCGACGCGCGCCTGCCTTGAATCGCTGGGCGCGACGTTCAGCGATTCTCCGACGGGTCTGGAAACGCGGGGCGTGGGACTGCAGGGGCTGCGGGAGCCTTCCCGCGTCCTGGATGCGGAGAACTCGGGGACGACGACACGGCTGCTCTGCGGGCTTCTTGCCGGCCAGAAGCATTTCACTGTTCTCACGGGGGATGCCTCCCTTACCACGCGGCCCATGGGCAGGGTCGTCGAGCCGCTGCGAAAGATGGGCGCGTCGATCCAGGGCAGGGAAGGGGGCAAGTATGCGCCCCTGTGTTTTCTTCCCGGCCCGGGTACTCTCGCGCCCATCGAATGGATGCTCCCTGTTCCCAGCGCCCAGGTGAAAAGCTGCCTCCTTTTCGCCGGGCTTCGCGCATCCGGCCCGACGACGATCGGCGGAATGACGGCGTCCCGCGATCATACCGAGCGGATGCTCCGGCACCTTGGAGTCACTCTCGACGACCATGACGGGACTCTCCTGATACATCCGGTGAAGAGCCTGCCGGGCTTCGACATCGACGTTCCCGGTGATATCTCTTCGGCCGCATTTTTCATCACTGCCGCCCTGGTTTGCGGGCGGGAGCTTTCGATCGACGGCTGCGGCGTCAACCCGACGCGTTCGGGTTTCCTGGAGGTCGCGCGGCGGATGGGCGCGCTCGTCACCACGCGGCAGGAAAGGGAATCACTCGGGGAGCCGGCAGGCACGATCGCAGTTTCTCCGGGCGATCTGCGCGGCACGACGGTCACGCCCGCGGAAGTCCCCGATCTCATCGATGAGATACCGCTCCTTGCCGTCCTCGGGCTCTTTGCGCGTGGGGTGACCGTTGTGCATGGCGCCGAGGAACTGCGCTTCAAGGAAAGCGACCGTCTGCAGATGATCGCGGCCATGGCGGAAAGCCTCGGCGGCCGGGTGGAGCTCCATGAGGACGGGTTCTCCGTCGAAGGACCGCAGGTGCTGCGCGCCGGGACGGTCGATCCCCGCGGCGATCACAGGATCGCCATGGCAGCGGCCGTTGCGGGGGCGGGCGTGCGCGACGGCGTGAAAGTCAGGGGATTCGACTGCGCGCGGGTGTCTTATCCCGATTTCGTGCGCGATTTTATCTCCCTCGGCGGGGAGGTCGCGTGAGCGCGGAGCTTTCCTTCACGATCGGCGGATCGCCAACCGAGATCGTGTTTGCCGATGCGCCGCGCTGCCCGGAGGCATCGCTCACGGTCTACGATGAGACGACGCGGTCGCTCTTCGGCGCCGGCATCAACGACGCGGTGAGCATCCCTCCGGGTGAAAAGGAAAAGGGCTGGCCGAGCGTGCAGATCGTGCTCGAGCAGGCCGTGCGCAAGGGCGTCGGACGCGACGGGGTGATCGCCGGCGTCGGCGGTGGCGTCGTATGCGACGTGACCGCCTTCGCCGCCTCGGTCTACATGCGAGGCTGCGGCCTCGCGCTCGTGCCGACGACCCTGCTCGCCATGGTCGATGCCTCGCTGGGCGGGAAGACCGGCATCGACTTCCTCGGTTTCAAGAACCTCGTCGGCAGTTTCTACCCGGCGTCTCGCATCATCATCTGCCCCGCAGCCCTGGAAAGCCTTCCGCCGCGGGAGTATCTTTCGGGGCTCGCAGAAGTCATCAAGACGGCCGTGATCGGGGACGAAGAGCTTTTTTCGATCCTGGAAAGCCGCCGCGAGGCGGTCCTTGCGCGGGACATGGTCGTGGTCCGCGAGATGATCCGCCGCAGCCTCACCGTGAAGGGAAGGCTCGTGGAGCTGGATCCGCGGGAGAACGGGGTCCGCGCATTCCTGAACCTTGGACACACATTCGGCCACGCGCTGGAAAGCGCGACGGGTTTCAGCGAATGGACGCACGGAGAGGCCGTTGCGTGGGGCATGGGCCGGGCCCTGGCGGCAGGCATGCGATTCGGCGTGACGGATGCCGCCTTTGCCGAGCGGCTCCAGACGCTGCTCATCTCCTACGGATACAGACTGGAGGCGGGTACGGGGTACGACCAGCTTGCCGCCGCTTTCGCGCGCGACAAGAAGCGCAAGGGCGGCCGGACTCACCTGGTGATCCCCTGCGGCATCGGCGATATCCGTGTCCGCGAGGCAACAGCCGAGGAATGCGCCGCCGCTCTCACCGACGAGCGGCCGCGTGTGAAGGAGCGGAGGGCGCGATGAAGATAGAAAAAAGCACCTTCGAAAAATCGGTGCGCTTCTACGACCAGGGCGCCGTGATCTTCAAGGAGAATGATGACGGCGACGAGATGTTCATCATCATCCAGGGCGTCGTGGAGATCCGCAAGTCCACGGGCCCCTCGTCAAGCAAGATCCTCACGACGCTGCAGAAGGGCGACATGTTCGGCGAGATGGCGATCATTGAGAAACAGCCGCGCTCGGCGAGCGCGGTGGCAATCCAGCCCACCCGCGTCCTCGTGCTCAACGACAAGCTCTACGATTCGATGGTTGGCACCAATCCTGACTTTGCGCGCAAGATGAACCGCGTGCTCTCGGAACGCATCCGGCGGGCGGACGCGATCATCCAGAATATCATGACGACCAACCGGCAGAACCAGCTCTGGACGGGGCTCATCCAGTACGCGCGGGAGAAAGGCGTCGCCACGTTCAAAGGCAGCCGCGTGGGGATCGCGGACTTCACTGTCTGGGCGGTCCAGCACCTGGGCATGAGCGACAAGGACGTGCAGGCCATCCTCGCCCAGTTCCTGAAGCGTGAGATCATCGCCTTTTCCGCGCGGGGCAAGGATGAGATCATTGTCGAGATCAAGGAAGACATGGTGCTACCCGAGGGGTGAGCAGCGCTTCTCCTCTTGCACCTTTTCAGGAAAGGCTACTCCTCCAGCATGTCGGAGATCAGGTGATAGAGCCGGGCGGCAGTCTCGCGGTCTTCCGTTGACAGCATCTCACCGGGCTCATCGGCAAGACGTTCCAGGCTCGCGAGCGTTTCCGTGCGCGCCGTGAGGAGGCTCTTTTCCGATTTGAACCAGTAGTTGCCCTTCCAGTCAGTATACAGCGTGAGGAAACCGAGGGATCGCGCCTTTTTCTGCAGAGGGCAGAGGCAGAGCAGGCGCGGCAGGTGCGCGCAGATCTCCCGGCCATTCGACGCGAACGAGTAGGTTCTGCCCTGCGGCCAGTTCTCCCAGACGCCTTCCTCCGTGTGGATGTACGGCGCCAGCGACAACACGACGCCCAGCTTCATGCCGGAGAGTATTTCCCTGCCTTCCCACAGGATGGTGCCCCGCACGCTCTTGAACGCCGGAAGGCTCGAAGGGGAGATCTCCTTGAGCAGGGGGCGAAGCTTCTGCCAGTCCAGCGAGACGAGCTTCCGTCCACCCTTGATCGTCTTGACCGGGAATGCCTGGCTGCCGATCTTGATCTGGTTTGTGAAGTCACGGGGCTTTTCCTTTTCTTCCACCGCAGCGGCGCCCTTCACGAATGCATTCTGCAAGAGCGGCGAAATGCGCCCGAGCATCTGCTTCTTCAGCGGCGAGACGGAGCGCGCATACATGCGCGACGTGCGCACGATCTCCCCGGCCACGATGTAGGGCGGATTCTCGCGGAACATCAGCGATCCCGGGTGGATCTGGATGCGATCCGCGGTAAGGCTGCGATAGATGCCCTTGCCCGTCCGTTCGCAGACGAACTGGATGAGCCCACGCGAGACGGCGCAGAGGAAGTCGTCCCAGGGGCCTCCCGAACCGATGGGCACGCCGACGGCGCTCACGATCTCTTCCAGCTGGCCCTTGATGTTGGCGATCTCGTTCATCGTTCGCAGGTCGAGATAGTGGGTGTCGCAGAATCGGGCGCGGTTGCCCGAGCGCATGAACGCCTCAAAGATGCGCTGGTAGGAGACGAAGTCCCCGAGGGGATCGTGGAAGGTATGGTGGGCCCGCCGCGCCTCCAGCTCTTCCCCCGCGGGGAGCAGGAACGGCGAGTTCACCGACAGGAATGTCGCCGCGATGATGACCTCTTCGATGACGGAAGGGTAGGCACGGATGCCCTCCACGATCATGCGCGCGTGCTTGGGGAGGATGGGAAAGGTGCACATCATCCGACCCGTTTCGGTGAGGAGGCGCTCGTCGTCCAGCGCATCCAGGAGCTGCAGGGTCTCCACCGCGGACCGGATTCCGTCCTGGCCCGGCGGGGAGAGAAAATCGAATGACTCGAAGTCCCGTATTCCAAGCTCTGCCATGCGCAGGACGACCTCGGAGAGGTCNNTCAGCACCACCTCCGAGAGGTCGAGCCGCTTGACCTCCGGCAGTTCCTGCAACGGACGCTGCGCGTGCTCACGTTCGGTCCACAGTCGCACGCAGACACCCGGGGCCGTGCGGCCGGCGCGGCCGGCTCGCTGGTTGCACGAGGCCTTGGAGACCGGTACCTCGATGAGCGATTCCGTGAATGTGCGCGGGCTGTAGAAGTTCACCTTGCCGAGACCCGTGTCGATGACGTGCACGACGCCATCGATCGTGACGCTCGTCTCCGCGATGTTGGTGGAGACGATGACCTTCCTCTTACCGGGAAAATCGTCGAAGACCTTTGCCTGGTCCTCGTGGGAAAGCCTGCCGTACAAAGGCAGGAGGGCCAGGGATTGCTCCCTGTCCATGTCGGCGAGCATCTTGATGCAATCCTTGATGGCGAGCTCCCCGGGCAGGAAGATGAGGATGTCGCCCTGCTGCTTTTTCTTCATGACGCCCATGACGATGTCAAGGATGCGCGCCTGGAGGCTTTCCATGTCGCCTTCGACTTCGGGCGGGGCATAGACGAGCTCCACCGGGTACATCGGCGCGTCGATGCTCACCACGGGGCAGCCGTCGAAATACTCTGAGAATACCTCGACATTGATGGTCGCCGAGGAGACGATGANNTGCGCTCGTGCGCCTCGTCGACCATCAGCACGCTGTAGCGGGAGAGGAGGCGGTCGCTCTTCAGCTCTTGAAGAAGGATGCCGTCCGTCATGATCTTGATCACCGTCTCCAGGGACGTCTTGTCCTCGAAACGCATCGTGTAGCCGACAATGCGGGGAATCTCCGTTTTGATCTGGCGCGCGATGAACTCGGAAACGGAGACCGCGGCAATGCGGCGGGGCTGGGTGACGCCCACGATACCGCTGCGGGTATAGCCCGCCTCGTGGAGGATCAGCGGGATCTGCGTCGTCTTGCCCGATCCCGTCGGGCTTTCCACGACGATGACCTGGTGGCTCGCCAGGGCGGCCAGGATCTTCTCCCGCTGCTCGTAGACCGGCAGCTTGTACGGATTCATGCGATTCTCTCCTCACTTGTCCGGAAGCACGCCGGCGCGATACACTATAGCCGGTCGGGAGGAAGACGCCAATCCTTACACCGGGGAAAAAGGGAGTGCGCGCGGAACGCTTCGACCAGGAGGTCGCGGCATTTGTCCGGACCGTCCCTCTCATGGTGCCCCGTGAGATAGAGACGCATGTTGCGGCGTGCGGGTACGTGGGCCAGGAAAAGGCCGTGCGCGCGATCTCACTGGGCGCGTATCGCCACGTGAGCCGCCTGCGGCGCATCTGGCTTGAAGGCGCGCGGCGGGAAGAGCTGCCGCCCAAGACCACGATGCTCTTCGTCGGGCCGACCGGCTGCGGAAAAACCTACCTCGTCGAAATACTTTTCCGTGACATTCTCCGTCTTCCCACCGTGGTCATCGACATGACCGGTTTTTCAGAGACCGGCTACGTCGGGCAGGACGTCAACTCGATTCTCACACGCCTGCTCTACGCCGCGGACATGAGCCTTGCCTACGCGGCCACGGGCATCGTCTGCCTGGACGAGTTCGACAAGCTTGCGTCGGGGCAGAACAGCGCTGTCTTCTCGGGGGCAGGAACCACCAAGGATGTCTCCGGCCTCGGCGTGCAGCGGGAGCTCCTGAAGATGCTGGAGGCGATAGAGATTCCCGTGCCGCTGGAATACACGCACTCCGATTACGCGCCCAAGGCGGTCATGTCGACACAGGACGTGGGCTTCGTCGCCTGCGGGGCATTCTCCGGTCTCAAGGGAATGATCGAGCAGAAGGGGGGGGAGCATATCGGCTTCGGCCGCGTCCCCTTGTCCGGCGAACAAGAGCGCATCGCGGTCTCTTATTCGGAGGACGACGTCATGCTCGCGCGCAATTTCATGAGCTATGGCTTCCTCCCCGAGCTGATCGGCCGTTTCCGTCGGATCGTGCCGTTTGGCGCGCTGAGCGGCGAGCAGCTGTCCCAGATCCTGCGCAGCACGCTGCTCGCGCAATACGTCAACGAGTTCCGGCTCGAAGGCAAGGAGCTGGTCGTGGAAGAGGCCGTGCTTGACCGGATCGTGGAGGAGAGCCTCCGCAAGGAGACGGGCGCGCGGGCGCTCGAGGCGAGCCTCATGCGCTACCTCGAGGAAGCGGCATTCGAAGCCTTTTCGGAGCCGTCGCTCCGGCGCGTTTCCCTCGCCCTGAAAGAGGACCGGATTGTCCACGATATCTCCTGACCGGGTTGTCGGCGCGGAAATCATGCGGCTCGTCGAAGAGCAGGTTGCCCTTGGGCCGCGCACCCCCGGCAGCGACCCGCACGAGCGTTGCGCCGCTTTGCTTGCGGAGAGACTTCGCGCCCATACTGACGCGGTCATCCGCCAGAGCTTTTTCGTGACTTTTCGCGGAGAACGCGTGAGCTGCGCGAATATCGTCGGCATCTTTCGCGCGACGCACACCGCGGAACCCGCACTTCCTCCTGTGCTCCTGGGCGCGCACTATGACACACGCGTCAGGGCAGACCGGGAGGACAACCCCGACAAGCGTGCACTGCCTATCGCCGGCGCCAACGACGGAGGGTCGGGAACGGCGGTGCTCCTGCATCTGCTCCCCCGGATTGCACAGGCCCGCCTTTCGCGCGACGTCGTGATTGCATTCTTCGACGCGGAGGACTTGGGGAATATCGACGGCAAGGAGTTTGCGCTTGGGTCGGCATGGCTTGCCGATCACCCCGTCGGCGGCTGCGCGCCGGCGGAAGCCATCGTGCTGGACATGGTGGGCGGAAAGGAGATGGTGCTCGACATTGACGCGCACATCCTTGCCCACACACCGAGCAGGCGGCTCACGACGAGCCTTTTCCGCATCGGCCTCGATCGTGGATGGGAGCCGTTCACGCGGGAAAAAAACAACAAGGTGAAGTACATCATCGCGGACCACACGCCGTTTGCGCGTCGTGGAGTTGCCGCGGCGATCCTCATCGATATCGACTATCCGGAATGGCACACGCTCGCAGACCTGCCCGCGGCGATGTCGGCCAGGTCGCTCGCCATCACAGAAGAAGCTGTCTGGCTTTATCTATCGCAGCAGCCAGACTGAGCCCGTCGTGGTTTTGCCGCGACCGCAGGTCCTTCAAGCCCACGACGCCCGCCGCCATTTCGGCGCTGCCGCAGACCAGTGCAAGGGGGATTCCCCTTTTTTCGGCATAGGCGAACTGCACGGCGAGCTTTTTCTGCTCCGGATAGACCTCGGCCGGGATGCCCGCGGCCCTGAATGACCGTGCGAATGAGTGGTAGGTGCCGACCAATGACGGCTCGATGAGCAGCATGAGGACAGAGGATGCGGCGCCCGTGCCTTTCAAAAGGCCCAGCTCCTCCATCGCGGCCATGAGCCTGTCGATGCCGATGGACGCACCGACGCCGGGCAGGTTCTGCCGGGTGTAGAGCGAGGCGAGGTCATTGTACCTGCCGCCCGAGCAGACCGAGCCGATAGCGGGCAGGTCTGTGAGGAAGGTTTCGAAGACGATGCCGGTGTAATAGTCCAAACCGCGCGTGATCGAAGGATCGAGCGTGAAGGACTCCGCAATGCCGAGATCCAGGAGGGCCCGGCGAAGGTCGGATATCCGCGCAACGCCGTCATTATCGGCGCCGACCGCGTCCTTCATCTTGTCGAGTGTTGCCTGCTGCGTGCTCTCGACCCGCGTGAAATCGATGATGCGCCCGGCATTCTCCGCGCCGGCGATGTCGGCAAGGAGCGCGCGCGTCTTCTCCTCGCCGATTTTTCTCTGCTTGTCGATTGCCCGGAGAAGCTCCACGGATTTCGTCTCCAGCCCGAGCTTCGAAAGGTATGCATTGAAGACACCGCGATGCGCGTAGCGGATGGACGACTTCTCCATGCCCAGCGTTTTCATGCTCTCTTTCATGAGCAGGAGTATCTCCAGGTCGGCCGAAGCGGAGTCAGTGCCTACGACGTCGAAATCCACCTGCATGAACTCGCGGTAGCGGCCGCG
>PMDT01000076.1 GCA_003154555.1 Spirochaetaceae bacterium | reverse complement strand
TCTTCTTCATGATGTTCATCGTCGTGATGGCCATCCCGAAGAACACGACGCTCGTGCCGTTGTTTCTCCTGATCAAGGACCTCGGCATGGTGGACAGGTACTCCGGCCTCATCCTGCCGTTTATCGCCTGGCCGTTCGGCATATTCCTCATCCGCCAGTCAATCCAGACCCTTCCCAATGAGCTGTTCGAGGCGGCAAAGATGGACGGCGCCTCCGAACGGTACCTGTTCCTGAGGATCGTGATCCCCCTGGTCCTGCCGGGCATCATCTGCCTCTCCGTGTTTGCGTTCCGCGACAGCTGGAACGACTACTTCTGGCAGCTCATCGCCCTGAAGAGCACGGCGATGAAGACCTTTCCCCTGGGCGTGGCCGGCATGCTCGACGATATGGTTGTTGAGTACGGGATGCTCCTTGCGGGCAGCACGATCGCCTCCCTGCCGATCATCCTTCTGTTTCTTTTTTTTCAGCGCTTTTTCACCGCGGGTATCGCGATGAGCGCGATGAAAGGATGAGTGTCATGCCGCGTCGCGTGAGATCCGATACACCGCTGCTGCGCAGCATCCATTTCGAGCAGTCGACATTCGGGGTATTCCTCGTCATTCCCCTGATCGTCGTCCTGCCCGGATTGCTGCTCTATCCCATGATCTCCTCCGTCCTGGTGAGCCTGCAGGCGAAGGTCATCGGCAGCCCGGGAAGATACGTGGGCCTGGGAAACTACGTGGAGCTCCTGACAAAGGATCGCGTTTTTCTCGAAGTATTCGTCAATACCGTGATCTACGCGGTGGCGTCGGTGGTCTTCAAGCTGATCCTCGGATTCGCGGCGGCGATCTTCCTGAACGAGCGCGTGCGGGGGCAGAACGTGTTCCGCGGCTGGATCCTGCTGCCCTGGATCATCCCGACGCTCGTTGTGGGCCTGATGTTCCGCTGGATGTTCGACCAGACCGGCGGGGTCCTGAACTTCCTGATATTGAAAATGGGTCTCATGAAAATCCCGCCGGCGTGGCTGGCGGAGAACTGGCTGGCCAAGGGCGCGGTCATCTTCGCGAATGTCTGGCGGGGTTTTCCCTTCTTCATGATCACAATCCTTGCCGGGCTGCAATCCATCTCTCCCGAGCTCTACGAGGCTGCGGCCATGGACGGCGCGCGGGGAGGGCAGCGGATGCGCTTTATCACGATCCCGGCGGTGCGCTCGGTCATCCTCGTCGTGATCATCCTGTCGATCATCTGGACATTCAACGATTTCGAGCTCCTCTGGGTCATGACCGGCGGGGGACCCAGCTACAGCACGCACATATTCGTGACGTATGCGTACCAGCTGAGCTTCGAGGGCAGCCGGTTCGGCTACGCCTCGGCGGTATCGCTGATCACGACGCCTCTTCTTGTGATTTTTATCCTGCTTCTCCTGCCCCGTCTCATGAGGGACGAAGAATGAGCATCATCGATCGCCGCAGCCCCGCGCAGACCGCGGGCGTCTATGTCATCCTGGTCGCCTTCTGCATCTTCGCGGCCTTTCCCGTGTACTGGGTCGTCCTCACATCGCTGAAGAGCGCCCGCGACGTTTTCAAGACGGCGGAAATCCTGATTCCCGTCCGGTTGAACCTCTCCAACTACGCCACGGTCTTCAAGCAGTACCAGATCGCGCGCTGGATCGAGGTGAGCACGATTCTCGCCCTTGTCAGCACTTTCTTCGCCCTGATCGTCGGCATCCTCGCCGGCTACAGCCTGACGCACTTCCGCTATCGCGGACGGCACGTCCTTGCCGTGGCGATCATTCTCTCGTACATCATCCCCAAGGGCCTGCTCTTTATCCCGCTTTTCCTCGTCCTGAATCAGCTCGGCCTGGTCGACACGTTCCTCGGCCTCGTCTTCGCGCATGAAACATTCAGCGTGCCATTCTGCACGTGGCTGCTCTATGGATATTTCAAGACACTGCCGAAGGAGCTGGTGGATTCCGGGCGCATCGACGGGTGCTCGCCCCTGGGCGTGCTGACAAAAATCCTTCTTCCCCTGGCAGCGCCGAGCGTCGCAACCGCCGCGATATTCGCCTTCACGACGTCGTGGAACGAGTTCCTGTATGCGGCGACACTGATTACGAGCTCCAGGCTGAAGACCCTGCCGCTGGGCATCGCGGGATTCCTCCGCGCAGACAGCTACAACTGGGGGCCCATGATGGCGGCGGCGGTCATCGCCATTATTCCGATGCTCGTTCTCTTTGTGCTCCTGCAGCGTTATGTCGTCCAGGGCCTGACAATCGGCGCGGTGAAAGGTTGAGAGGAGTGGATGTGATGACAGTATGGGAACTGTTCACGCTTGACGGTAAGATCGCTTTCGTCACGGGTGGCGCGCGGAATCTCGGCTACGACATGGCACTCGCCCTTGCGGAGGCAGGCGCGGACGTGGTCATTTCAGCGCGCAGCCGGGAAAAGGCGGAAGCCTCGGCACGGAAGATCGCGGATGCCACGGGCCGAAAGGTGCTCGCGGTCGAGCTCCAGGTCGCCGATGAGGCGCAGGTCGGCGCGGCGGTCGATGAGATCCTGGCGCGGTTCGGCAGGATCGACATCCTCGTCAATAATGCCGGCAATGTCACGAGCACGCCGGAGAGCGCGCCATTCGAAAGGCGCAGCCTCGCCGACTGGCAGAACACGATCGATGCGAATCTCACCGGCGTCTTTCTCTGCAGCAAGCACGTCGTGGCGAAGGCCATGAAGCCGCAGAGGTCCGGCGCCATCATCAACATAGGCTCCACGACGGGCCTTATCGGCAAGGACCGGCGCGTCTACAAGGGCACGCCCATGGGCGGCGCCACGCTCGACTACCACGCGGCGAAGGGCGGCGTCATCAGCATGACGCGCGACATGGCGGTCTATCTCGCCCCGGACAATATCCGCGTGAACTGCATCAGCCCCGGCGGATTCTGGCGGAGCCAGCCGGAGGCGTTCGTGAAGGCCTACAGCGAGACGATACCCATGGGCCGCATGGGGCAGGACGGCAAGGAGATGAAGGGCGCCGTGGTATTTCTCGCATCCGAGGCCTCATCGTACTGTACCGGGCATAACCTGGTGGTCGATGGCGGCCTGAGCATCTGGTAAGAAGGGATCGCACATGGCAGACAAGGGCATTGCATCACGCGGGCATGCGGCACCGCTTCCCCGCCGGGCACCGGATATTCGCAGATTCGTGGAGACACTCTGGCTGCGGGAGCCGGACTTCGTTCCCATCGCCGATCTCGGCGTGGATCCACCGGCCAAGGAGGCCTTGCTGGGCAGGCCGATACTGGATGCGGCAACGGACGTGGACTTCTGGCACCGGGCCGGCTACGACTTCATTTCGCTGCGGCCCGGCTACGAGTTCCCGCACACGATGCCCGGCACCACGACGACCGGCGCCCCGCACTACGAAAAGGAGGGCGAAGCGCGACAACCCGTGAGCGTCACGGCCGCCGGCGTCATCCACGATTTCAAGGACCTCGAAACCTATCCGTGGCCGGACCCGGATGATGAGAGCTACTACCGGCCGCTCGATGAGGCGGCAGCGGCACTGCCCACCGGGATGGGCATCGTGTCAGGCGTCGGCGGCATCTTCACGCGCACGTGGATGCTGCTCGGTCTCACGGAGTTCTGCTGCGCGCTCACGGAGCGGCCCGACCTGGTCGCGGCCGTCTTCCAGCGCGTCGGCGCGATCCAGGTCAAGGTGCTGCGCAGGGTCGTGGCGATGCGGGGCGTGAAAGCGATCTGGTACGGT